>JAHJUI010000020.1 GCA_018829185.1 Nanobdellota archaeon
AAGGTATATTTTCCCTTTCTATTACAATTTTTACATCTGAGCCAGTCATTCCTTGTTTCTCCCATCTTTATTATAATTAAATGATTTGTAATTTATATTATTTTAGGTGGTGACAAATGTCATGATATAACACACTAAAAGAAAATATCCATAAGTTATATAAACAAATATACTTTAAAATCAAACATGTTAAAGTTCAGCCAGACAGAAATACAACATTTAATTAAAGCTTGGCTAGCAATTTCAATAGCATTTGGTATTTTATTAACAAAAGGAGCGGGATTTAATGTATTTTCTAACTCATTCACTTATTATTTCTTAATTTCAGCGTTTTCTGTAGGAATTGGATTCTTAGTGCATGAATTAAGCCACAAATATGTAGCCCAAAAATACAATTATTTTGCAGAATTCAGAGCAAATAACTTTATGCTTGGAATAGCTGTCTTAATGAGTTTTCTTGGTTTTATAATCGCAGCACCCGGAGCAGTAATGATTAAAGCATATTATATGACAAAAGAAAGAAATGGAAAAATTAGTTTAGCCGGACCAACAGCAAGCTTAGGAATAGCAATAATTTTCTTTATTTTACTATACCTTTTCCCCGGAAATCTATTATTTTATTATGGGTCTTGGATAAACATAATTTTAGCAGCATTTAATTTAATTCCATTTCCTGGATTTGATGGTTCAAAAATATTTTCTTGGAGTAAACCAGTTTATATAACAACAGCAGCAATAACAGTTTTAATGTTAATTCTTATAAATATATTATAAAAATGGGGTAAAAAATTATCTAGAAGCATCAGATTGTCTTTCAGCTTCTAATTTCTTTGCAATTACATTACTATGAGCTTGATCAGTATTTGAAGCAGCAATTATCTCATCAGCAAGCGTTTGTTCAATTTTCTTCTTAGAATTAAATGATTTTTGATAAGCACCTTGAACCATATATCTCAAAGCGAGATCGACTCTTCTTTGAGGACTTACTTCTACAGCCTTAGAATATCTTGCACCACCGTACTCAATAGCAGTAATCTCTTCTCTTGGTGCCCCATTTTCAATAGCTTTTACAAAAACTTCAACAGGATTTTTTTTAGTCTTTTCTTCAATAATCTCAAAACATCTTTTAACAGCTTTATACACTATTGTTGCTTTTCCAGTATTGTGACCAGAACTAATTTTATGTTTCTTACCTTTATGGCCAGATACCATCAATTTGTTCATTAACCTTTCAACAATATGTGTTTTTTGAACCCAAATTCTTTGACCCTGTGCTGCTTTACCGCCAGTTCTAGGCAAAAGAATTCCATCTAAATAAATGTATTTTTTAAGCGCTGGATCTTCAACTTTAATTTCTGTAGTATCCCATTTATCAAATAATTTCATCTTCTACCCTTCTCGATCTTTCCTCTAATTAAAGCATTTAAACTCTGATCATTAACTTTGATAACTTGCCATCTAACTGTCGGGATATCTCCCTTTGCTCTTCCCTTAGTTCCACCAATACATTCAATCATAACTTCATCATGTTCATCAATAAATTTAATAGCATTATAACCAGGAACAAACGCAGTAATTTTTTTACCATTCTTAATTAACTGACATTTTACACATTTTCTTAAGGCCGAATTAGGTTGCTTTGCTTCCAACTGTACTTTTTCTAAAACAATAGCTTTAGCTTGATGTGCACCTTTTAATGGATCTGATTTTTTCTTTAATCCGTATTTTCTTTTAACGAATTTTTCATCATGCATTCTACCGCTAGCTCTTCTTTTCTTTAACTTCTTTCCAGCACTTAATCCTCTAGATTTCTTACCCATTTTCTTGTAATTGTGAGCAAATTAGCTCTTTATAAAACTTTTGCTACAAAATCTTAACATCCTCAAATTTAAAGTACTTCTTCATAATTTCTTTTAAACAATTTAAGTTATTCTTATCTCTTCCAATAAGTAATCCTTTTTCTTGCCTGCCCCTAACAGTTATTTCAGCAATGTTGCAGTTAATTTCAATCTTCTGTGCTTTAATCGGAGAAATAAAACTTTTCAAAAAAGTAGCAGGATCATCACTAAATTCAACTACCTTCAATTTTTTATTAATCATATCAGATAATTTCTTAATATTAGCACCTTTCTTACCAACTGCCTTACTTGCCTGTCCGGGCCCAACAACAAACAATAACTTATCACTATAGGGAAAACTATCTTTAACATGACATCTAGTTATCTTCTCAAAAAGGTTTATGTAACCAATTAACTCCATATCTAATTTCATTTTAGTAACATAAAACACTTATAGAAAAAGGTTTTTTGCATAATGCACCCAACTCAACATTATCTTTTTCTAAGATATTTACTTTAATTCCCTCTATTTTTGCATATTTCTCAACTTCTTCCTTGACTTCTTCATCAATGTTTTTAGCCAAAAATACTTCTTTTGCTTTTCCAGTTTTAATAGATTTCAAACTTTCTTTTGTTCCAAAAACTAACTTATTCTCTTTTAACGCTTTTTGTAGATTTTCAATCATTTTTATTCCCCGTTTTCATTTTAGCAACCAATCCAGGTAAACCAGTACCCAAAGGAACCGGTTGATTTAAAATTACATTTTCAATTACACTCTTTAATTTATCTTCTTCTCCAACCAAACTGGCATTCACTAAATGTACATCCGGGGTTTCAAAACTTGCTCTTGCTAATACAGATTCTTTTTCACTCATAATTCCGCCCCTAGTAATACCACTGATTTTACCACTTGAAGTCATTAAATCAGCGAGTAATAGAATATGTCTAATATCAATGTCCAAACCTTGCTTTTCAATAACAGACAAAGATTCCTCTATAATTATCTGTCTTGCAGCTTCAATACCCAAAACATTAGCAATTTCAAAAATATTATTTGTTTTTGTTTTGTTTTCATCAACTTGTTCTAATTGTAAAACTTCTTTTAAGTTGGAACCACCACATAAAATGACCATTTTATTATTCTTAAGGGTGGGCAATACTTGAGCAATTCCTTTAATCCCCCTAATAATTGTGTCCTTAATTTTTTCCTTCATTCTATAAACTTCACTTAAATTTTCACTTCCTTCCTTCAAAACAAAAATAAATCCCCTTTTGCTTTCTCTGATTTCCATATTTTTTAGTTGATCTGTTAAAATATTTGAAATATATTTTCTTGTGAAACCATAATCTTTCATTTTTTTATTATCCAAAACAGATTCTACACTTCCCTTTATGATATTAATAGAGAATTCTGAAGATAATTCATTGAAAGTCATTTCTTTTATTAAAGAAGCAACTTTTTTAATTGTTTTTTCATCTTTTGTATACGCTGGTTTCAAATGAACTTCCATAATGGGAGTTTGGGGCTCTTTTCTAGCATCAAAGATTTCAATTAACCTTGGTAAACCTTCTGTGACCTGCATCTCCGCAACACCTGCAAAGTGGAATACATTTAATGTCATCTGTGTACCTGGTTCCCCGAAACTTTCTGCGGTAACAATTCCAATTGCTTCACCAGGCGAAATCATTGCTTTCTTATACTCTTCTTTGGCTCTATCTAAAACTTTTTTAACATCAGCAGAACTTAATTTTTGTTTTTCTGCTTCTTCTTTTACAGATTCAATTACCTTAGCAGATAAGTCCTCCGTGTATTTATCATATATTGAAGTCATTTTTGAGTAACCTCTTTAATAATTTTTTTAATATTAATTATCCCCCCATCTGTCTTTGAAACATCTAATCCATCTTCACCATATTCATATTGGATAATTCCATGATTTGCATCTCTAACTGTATAATCATATTCAACTTTTAGATCTTGTAATGCATTAGCTAGTCTTCTATAAAGATAACCAGATTTAGGTGTTCTTAATGCAGTATCCATTAAGGCATCTCTACCAGTCATTGCACTGTAGAAATACTCAGAAGGATTCAATCCTTTCTTAAAACCATCCTTGACAAAACCTTTTGCTTTAGGACTTATATCGCCTCTCTTAAAAATAGTTAAAGTTCTATCTTTATAACCATTTTGAACTCTCTTTGCCCTCATTACTTGTTGACCTATGCATGCAGCCATCTGGGTGATATTTAATACATTACCTTCTCCGCCAGAAGTTGCCATGATCATAGTTGAATTATGCTCACTTGTGTTTCCAATAACAGCTTCACCTACTTTATCTCTCACCTTATTCAAAACTTCAATAATTCTAGCTTCTACTGTTTCAGCAGCAGTCATACCTGGTAAAATTTCTAATTTATTTTCTTTATATTTTTTAATATAATCATCAACTTTTGCAAATGCTTCATCAATTACAGCTTTATTTTTACTTTTAATCTTATCCGGCAAGTCAGTATCAGAAATTGCAGTTGTAAATCCTCTTCTCAACAAAATCTCAATTCCTAATTTGAATATATCATTTAATAATTTAATCCCCCTATTTTCATCATATTTAGCATATAAAGCTCTAATTAAACTACCATTTTCCTCTCCAATAGTAGCTTGGTCAATTAATCCAGAAACCATGACTCCCTTTTTGATTCTTACATAAGCATGATCTTTACATTTATCTGCTAAACATTTATCACATCTTTTACATGCTCTTGTTTGCCCAATAAAATCAAAATCATCCGGTAATAAAGCAGAAAATACTTCTTTTCCAGATACATTAGCCCCAAATTTTTTGAACTTTGTAGGATTATAAACACCAATACTCATCAAAATATCAATTGCCTTTTCTTTTGTGAATTCCATTTCTTTAGTTAATAAATAATTTCCGGTAATTGCATCTTGGATATTTCCAATAACATTAAGTCCATTTTTTGGCGTGATAATATGTTGTTGTACACTCATTAATAATTCAGCTTCAGCTCTTGCTTCTTCTGTTTGTGGAACATGTAAGTTCATTTCATCTCCATCAAAGTCTGCGTTATAAGGAGTACAAACAGCAGGATTTAATCTAAAACTCCTTCCTGGTAAAACTTTGATCTTGTGACACATTATACTCATTCTGTGTAAACTAGGCTGTCTATTAAAAATAGAAACATCTCCGTTGATTAAATGCCTTTCAACAACATAACCTGGTTCGAGTTCTTCTAAAATTTGTTCTTGAGTTTCTTCAGTAATTTTCCTCTTTTTTCCATCCGGAGTAACAATATAATTTGCACCAGGATAAATAGCTGGCCCATTTTTAATAAATTCTTTCAACCATTTGATATTCCATTCACTAACAGTTTCAGGAACAGTTAAATCCATAGCAATCAATAATGGAACTCCAACTTCATTGTATGCAATCTTAGAATCTGGACTAATAACAGTTCTTGCCGAATAATTAACTCTCTTTCCTGCTAAATTATGTCTAAATCTACCTTCTTTACTCTTTATTCTCTGAGATAAAGTTTTCAAAGGTTGACCACTTCTATGTCTTGCAGGCGGAATTTGTGAAATATTATTGTCAAAGAAAGTTGTTACGTGATATTGTAATAAATCCCAAAGGTCTTCTATAATAATCTCTGGTGCCCCAGCATTAATATTTTCAAATAATCTCTGGTTGATTCTAACAATATCACTTAATTTATGGGTTAGATCATCTTCACTCCTCTCACCACTTTCTAAAGTAATGCTTGGTCTTACAGTTACCGGGGGAATAGCCAAAACAGTCAAAACCATCCATTCAGGTCTTGCAGCTTCTGGATTTAAACCCAAAGAAACTAAATCTAGGTCAGGAATTTTTTCCAACCTAGCCCTCATTTGAATAGGATTAATTCTTCTATTATCTTCTAAGAATGTACTTGGTTTTTCAATTTTAATTTTAATTTGTTTTGCTTGACAATGTGGACATTTTTTAACATTTTTAATACCATTTGTAAAATCTTTTATAGCAATTCTCATTTTTTTAGAATTATTTTCTTTCTTTAATTTTTCAAGTAAAGCCAAATGTGAAGTTATTTTCTCTTCAGAAGCTAAAACTCTTCCACAGTCTCTACAACTACTTCTTAAAAGATCCAAAATAATTTTAATATATTTAATATGAATAACTGGTCTTGCAATTTCAATATAACCAAAATGCCCAAAACATTCTTTCAATCTTCCACCACAGGTTTTACATCTCAACCCAGGATCAATAACACCCAACCTAATATCCATTAAACCACCGTCGACAGGATACCCCTCTTTATCATAAAGTTCAGGTGTAACTATCTTAGCTACAGCCATCTTCTTAATATGCTTTGGTGAAAGTAATCCAAATGTTATGGAGGCTACTTTTTTTACAACATGTTCTTCAGTCATTTTTAGTATTTATCCTTTAATTTTATTTTTGGAGTAATATTCAATGATTTTATTTCATCGAACAATAATTTAGCTGCATAACTCATTTCAACAGGATGGATTTCTACATTGGCCCCACATTTAGTGCATGAAGGCTGATTTTTGAAATGATCATACATGGCGAACATTCCACAATTATCACAAACATAAACAACTGTTTTATCAGAATCAAATCTTTCCTTTAATAATAAAGATGCACCGTGTGCTACTAAACAGTCTTTTTCCATCTCTCCTAATCTTAATCCTCCACCACGAGCTCTACCCTCAATAGGTTGTCTAGTTAATAATTGAATTCTTCCAGAAGCTCTTGAATGTATGTGGTTTGCGACCATGTGCTTCAATTTCAAATAATACATGTTTCCGGTATAAATTCTAGCTTCAAATTTCTCACCAGTAATTCCATTATACATTGTTTCTGTTCCATCTTCCCTAAAACCTAATTCAAGAAGTTGTTCTCTTAATTTTTCTTCAGGAACAGCATCAAAAGTAGTACCATTAATTGTTTTTCCAGACAAAGCACCAACTTTGCCTGCTAATAGCTCCAATAAATGTGAAACCGTCATTCTCCCAGGAATACCGTGTGGAGAAAAAATAATATCCGGAGTCATTCCAGAAGCAGTAAAAGGCATATCAGCGGGGGGTACAAGCATACCAATAACTCCTTTCTGACCATGTCTAGATGAGAATTTATCACCAATTTCTGGATTTCTCGGGGTTCTGACTCTAACTTGCACTAGCCTATTTCCTTCACCGTTTTCAGTAATAATTGTAGTATCAACAAATCCTTCTTCACCATGTCTAACAACCAATGAACTCTCCCTTCTTACATTGGCAGCTACGCTGAATTCCTCTAAACTTCCTAAGAATCTAGGAGGACTTGTTTTCCCAATCAAAGCGTCCTCTTGATTAACTTTAGCTTCAGTATAAATAATGCCATCTTTTTCTAATAACCTATAATCTTTTTCAGATCTGTATCCTTTAGTTTCTTTGTCTGGTACACCAACTTCGTCAGTTAACCCACCAGAATATCTTAATTCTTCTGCCGAATAAGGTCTAAAATAAGTTGATCTAGCAAGTCCACGATCTATACTTGCTTTATTAAGTATTACTGAATCCTGCATGTTGTAACCTTGGAAGCTCATTACAGCAATAGTAAAATTTTGTCCAGCAGGTTTTTCTTTATAATCAAATATCTTATGCATAAAAGTTTGAACAATTGGAACTTGAGGATAATGCAAGATATTAGCATCGGTATCCATTCTCATCAAGAAATTAGCAGCATATAATCCCAAAGATTGTTTTTGAATTTTGGAACCTCTTATCAATCTAGATCCCCCACCATAATTTGAATAAGGCAACATAGAGGTAACAATTCCCAATATAGTAACTGGGGCAATCTCTAAATGAGTATGTTCTTTACTCAACTCAGGCTCATCTAACGCAATAAATGAATTTTCTTCTTCGGAAGCATCTAAATACTCAATAATTCCATTTTCAATTAAATTATCCCAATTTAATTCTTTACTCTTTAACTTTTCAATTAATTCTTTAGTTAATTTAGATTCTCCATTCTCAACTATAATCAAGGGTCTTCTTGCTCTACCTTTTGTTAGTTCAACATAAACTTCATTAAAGTCATCATTATAAGAAATGTTTAAAGATTGAGATAATTCTTTTCTTCTTCTCAATTCTCTAACGTTTTTAACAAACACTTGGGGATCATCTACAGTCCCTACAAATTTTTCATCTATGAATACATCAGCCATTTTGTCCAACTAATTTTAATCCAGCATCCCCCAAAACTTTTTTAACTTTATCAACATTACTTTCAGCTTGTGAAATATTACACATTAAAGCAAGATTTTTTCTTAAGCCAATTGGTGTTCCTTCTGGAGTCTCTACAGGACATAATCTTCCCCAATGGGTGCTATGTAATGCTCTAGCAGCAAAATTCTCTTGACTTGAAGTTAATAAAGAAACAACTCTTTGTAAGTGTGAAATAGTATCTAAAGCATTAGTTCTTTGAATGTTCTGACTTACACCGGTTCTTCCACCCGCCCAATTACCAGTAACCATTGCACTTTTAATTCTAGAACTTAACAATTGTTCCCTAATAATTATTTTAATACTTTGGAACTTTCCCCTCTTTACTAATCTTTGGAAATTATACAAAACATCTTGTGTTAATGATCTAAAGTTAACTCTAAACAAGTCCTCTAGTAAGTCTCCACTTAGTTTCAATCTTTTATTCATATAGTGATCTTTATCATCTAATTCTTCCCCCTTATGGGAAACAATTAAAAATCTTTTAAGTAATTTACACAAATTATAAGCCTTGTAAATTCTGTCTTTTGGAGTAACTCCAATATGCGGTAATAAATATCGATCTAATTGCTCTGCAATTCTCTCTTCTTTGTTCTCAATTATTGCGCTCATTCCAATTTTTTTAGCTAAGAAATCAAGTGCCTCGTCTTTTGTTTTAATATTTACATAATTATATAAATTAATAATAACATCATCATCCATTTCATCACCACAAATAAAATGCATGATATCACTATCTTTAGTTAAACCAAGAGCTTTAATTACCGCAATAACTGGAACTCTTTTAAATCTAGTAAAACTAAGATATAAAATTCCATCTTTCATTTGTTCAATATCATGAGGAATTCTAAAACTTCCCTTTTCAGAAAATATCTTTGCTGTAAATTTACTTGGCCCAATTGAGTTTTTCTTAATAAAAATTTTATTTGAGGCTAAGTCTTCTACAGTAATCAAAACTCTTTCATTTCCATTTAATATAAAATACCCCCCAGTATCATGGGGGTCTTCCCCATGTTCGATTAATTCTTCTTTCTTTAAGTTACATAAGTGACAATTTTTAGATTTTAACATAATTGGAATCTCTCCCACATTAGCAGTAAATGTTTCTCTTTGAACATCATTAATATGCGCAGAAACTTCTAAGAAAATAGGGGACGCATAAGTTAAAGATCTTAATCTTGCTTCAACCGGATAAACATCCCTTTTACTTCCGTCAGCTTCAGTAATAACTGGTTTTTCAATATTAACCTTGCTAAATCTTATTTTAAAATTCTCAAATTCTTGCGGAATAATAGTTGGAACAATTTCTCTTGTTTCATCAATAATCTCTTGCATACCCTTATCTAAAAATCTATTAAATGATTTTATATTTGATTCAACAAATGAATTATCTCTAAAGAAACTTCCAATGATCTCTTTATATTCCTTAACCATAAACTACCACCCTATAATAAACAGACTTAATTGCAGTTGGACTGTTTCTTGTAATCTTAATTAAATCACCAGGTTTTACATCTAAGTTCTCAAGAACTGGATCATTTGGCAAAATTGCTGGCATTTGTGACATAGAAACATTTAATTTTTGAAAAACTTTTTTCTTTTCCTCTTCGGAAAGTTTTTCATGAACCGGCACAAGTTCATGTTTTTTGATTTTTATTTCTTTTGCCATTTTGTTTAAATGGGCCGGACGGGATTCGAACCCGCGACCACTTGGTTAAAAGCTTCACCGACAGAGTCTCAAGTGCTCTACCAAGCTGAGCTACCAGCCCCTAACAACCTTTAAGTTTAGAAATAATAGTTTTAACTAGAAATTTAAGTTTTCCAGAATAGCTACGACATTCTAAAAGGGCCAATAAAGATTGATTATGACTATAATGCATTTTGGATTGTAGAGCAGAATCTTGCTTGTTACTTTTGGAGAAATCAGCCCTATATAAATGTTTCGTTTTTTCGACGGAAAACTCACTTATTTACTTTAAACATCTTTCCATGTCTAGGAATAATAAAATCAGCAATTTTTAGGATTTTTTTTCTACTTTCATTATATTGATCAACATCTGCTACAATCATAGGATTAGGTTCATTCTTTAAATCTGCACAACCTTCATTACTAATTGCATCTGAAGCAATAACCACATTCCCTTCATCAGTATCAATAACTAAACCTATCAAATCATTAGAATGTCCCGGAATTAAAATTATTTTAACATCTTTTGCTATTTTAGTATCTTCAAGTAAATCTTTTCTTATTAAAAGTCCCTTATTTATTACTTGCATTTGACCAGGATAACTACCCATGAATTTTAAATACACTGTTGCATTTTTGAATAAATGTAAATTAACAGTATGATCTATATGGGTATGTGTTAAAACAACTAATTTAATATCTTCTGGAGAAATATTCTCTTTTTTTAAAGCATCCAATAGTTTTTGCTCATCTATCAAAGCTCCAGGATCAACAATAATATTCTGATCAGTTTTAATTAGTGTCGTTGTAGAACCAATTTTTAGTCCTTCATCTGTGTCTTCATGCCCCCCCGAAACTAAAACTTTTACCTCTGCCATGTTTTTTAAAAGAACATAGCATTATATAAAATTATTGGAAAAAAGCGCCCTGACCGGAGGTTAAAGCATTTGTCCGGTTCTCTTTGGTATTAAAATTTAAAGCCGCCAGAACCTGTAATGTTGATATTTAAGAAATAATCGTTATTGTAAACCTTTAAATACATCTTTTTTTATTCAATCTCATGGATAAAATTAACCAAAATGAAAAAAAAATATTAGAAATTTATAGAAAAAAATTCAATGACAAAGAATTATTTGCCCACTTAATCCAAAGAATTGAACTACACATGGATAAACTGAGAAACTTAAAAAAAGATAAAGAAAAGCAAGATATTTTCTTAAGGGAAGTTGCGGATGTCTACCTACTCTCAAGAATTTTATTAAACCTAGAAAAAGTTTCAAAAGAAACAATAGAAAAAAGCTCAGATTATTATTTAAATAAAATAAAAGAATTGTTTAATTAAAAAACTAATCACAATGATCCAATTTATAAAACACTATCCTTCTTTCTAAACCAGAAAGCCCATCCAAATAACTGCTCCACAAACCCATACCACTTACAGGATACTCTTCTTCAGGAGTTCCATCCCCATTATAATCAAAGTACACTTTCTTTTCATTCCAGTCCCACGTTTCTATATGGGGAGTTAGATCATCTATTCCATCCCTAATAATGGCCTGATCTATTGGCCTTTCAGTTTCAGGAGAAATATCAAAATAAAACTCATATATTTTTTCAGGTTCTCTATCAGCATCTAAATCTTCTTTAAAACTAACTGGCGCCCCGTTTTTATATTCCCATTCAAAAATCACATCAACGGTTCCATTATCATCACAATCTATAGAAGTTATATCAAAGTCCATTCCCGGGTTTTCATCGGAATAAAAATATTTTCTCCCGGGAGTTTCATAATCTTCTTGGGTAGGATATCTTCCCTTAATTCTATCAACAGCAGATGCACTTCCAGCGAAAACAGCTAAAGCTGCGGCGGTTAGTAATATTCTTGTTAATATTTTTCCCATAATATAAACAGAATATAGAAACACTTTTAAGCTTTTTGCTGACCGCAGCTCTAAACATTCACAAACATAAACCCGATAAAACATTTAAAACTAGGAGAGGTTGTAGATTTAATTTTATCACACTGGTAATAATATTTTACCCTTTATTTTTCAATTCAAAATTTAAAGGGTAAGGTGACCACAAAAAACAAATAAGCTAAAAACGTGGTCACCTAATTAAAAAGACAAATTAATTCTTTTCAAATTCATAAGAACAAGCTCTTCAATTAAAGTATTAAACGATTCATCATCTCTTTTCTCTGATCTCTTAGTTAAATCCAAATACAAATCAAAATAACCTAAAGGCAAATCCAAAACGGGAATACTTTGACTTCTTAAAATATGCAACATTAACAACCTTGAAGTTCTGCTATTTCCATCAATAAAAGGGTGTATTCTTTGAAATTCATTATGGAAAAATGAAGCAAACTTAATAATTTCTTCTACATTCCTTTTCTCTGAAATAAACTCTTTATATTTTTCCATTAACTCATTTAACTTAATGTTAATTAATTTCCAGTCACAAGTCTTAAAATTAGGATTTAATTTTATCCTTACATTCTGCTTTCTTATTTCTCCTGCACCATGAATATGATCCATAGCTATTTTGTGGTATTTAAGAATCAAAGGCAGATCTAACTTAACTTTCAACTTAGCGCTAGCCATCATCAAATCAACAGCTTTCTTATAATTTGTAACTGCTTGTATGCTTTCTAATTTATGCTCTTCTGGAACAATCTTCTTTAATATCAACTTCTGAGTTTCAGGAAGAGTTAAAGGAATCCCTTCTAAGTTTAAACTATAATGAATAAAATTAACCTCTTCTTTTTTCTCTAAATCTTGAATGACGGTATAATGTAATTTCAAATTTCTTCTGTATTTTCTTAATTCTTTTTCAATCTCTTTAATGTAAGATTTTTTCTTTGAGGTATAAAATTCAATTTTCATATTAAAAAACTTCATTAAATCAATTATGAAATGATGTTTCAACAATTTGTACTTTAAGGGTTTTTTAGATATCAAAAGTAAAAACCCATATTTCATTAAAATATCTGTATAAAACTTAAATGTTTGCGGATGTATCTTTATATTCTTTATTGTAAAAAACTCTTTTTTAGCAGCTTTTTGAATAAATTCAAGCATATTCTCTTTAAATAGCAAATTATAGTTTATATTGTTAGAAATACAAAATGAAATTAATCTAAACAACTTTTTTGATTTTTCATTGTGAATTACTTTTATTGTTTCATCTCTTTCAATATAGCCTTCTTTATCTAGTTCCATCACATAATTAAAAATAGCCCTATATTCTTTTTTTTCTTTATTTAGAGCTTTAACTATGTCAGCAGCTTTAATCATTCCTTTTGTTCCTATAACATAAAACACATCATACTTAGTTACCATAGTAGATAGTAGTTAGAACTAGTATATAAATGTTGCTATTATTCATTTTTTATGGATAAAACATCCATTTTTAGTGAATAATAGGCACGCCCTGACCGGGAATCGAACCCGGGGCATGGCCTCGACAGGGCCATATGTTGCCTCTACACCATCAGGGCAATAAATTTTTGTTCAATTTTCCAATATATAAAGATATCCCTGCGCCCGGATTCGAACCGGGAACCTCACGGGAACGGCTGAATGTTTTTCATCCAGAGCAAAGTGCTTTGTCCAACATCATCTACAGCCATGTGCTCCGCCACTGCTCCCCATGTGATATTATATTTACACAATAGGTTTAAGCTACGCAGGGATTAAAAATAAAGGTGGATATGTCTTATTTAAATATATTGTTTTCCCATTTATTTTTCTTACGTTTATAATAATAATCTGCAGGATATAACAATCTATAAAGTTTCTCCATATTTTTTGCCCCATAGGTTCTAAATTCCAATACATTTGTTATCTTGCTATTTCTAAAGATCTCCCCAGAAGGAACCCGGAAATAATTAAAAATATCTTTTAGATCTTTCAGAAAATTTATAGAACTTGATGCGATTTTTATTTCCCTAAGAAGAATTGAGCCATCCCCATCAATGACCCCCCTCAAAAAAGCTTTTTTTATTATTGGATTTTTAGAATTTTTAATAATTTTGGGTACAGTAACTTTAAATGATTTTGCACCATTCATCACTCCAAAATCATTCACAAGAATGTTAACCAAAAACTTAGATGTAATTTTTATCTCAAAATTTGGTTTTTTACTAAATCCATACATTCTAGAAGTTACACTAGGTTTATAATTAAAAAGCCTTTTAATAAGGTTAATTATCATATCTCTTTCTTTTGGATAACTTGTATAGATCATAACCTTATATTTTCCATGAATGTTATCATACACAATATGGCCATCAGTTACCAGCAATCCAATAAAATAAGCGAAATCTTTATTGAATTTTATAGAACAAATAGTTTGCCGGAATTTAGTTTTAAATCCTGCAGATTTCATTAGGTTATTCCAAGAACCAAAATATTTTCTAGCATAATAATATAAAGAACTATTGTCCCTTTTGTTTGGTCTCCTATCCAGATCCTTCTCCAACTCACTGATCTTTTTTATTAATTCTTTCTTAGAAATATCTCTTTTCATTTTCTACCCTGGGTTAAAAAAAGAAAAATTCAGTATTTAAAAGTTTTTATTTTGATCTTGCAAAAAACCCTAAAATGATGCCTAAAGCAACAGCCCAAATAGCAGCCAGACTAACCTGCAAGTGTGAAGGCAAGCTAAAAGTTATTGTATGTGCTGGTATCCAGAACCAAAGCAGAGTAAGCCAAGCTTTTTGCAAACTTTTCCAATTCATCTCTTTATCTTCAATTATATTATCTGTCCAGCGATGAAATAACATCATCACAGGACCAAAAATCAAATTAGTAAACAACGAAACAGAAAATGCTTTCAAAAGCAAATTATTTTCTGCTGAGGCAAACCAAAAGCCTTTGTGGATTAAAGCATCCACAAAACCAAAAAATCCAGCAAAAGCATATTTAAAAGTAATACCTAAAAAACCCCAAATTAAAACCTTAGTTATGAATTGTCTTTTACCAAAAAAATACCACTTGCCCAACCTTATCCTAGCTGCAAGCAATTCCCCAAACATTCCTAAAATCGCAACTTGTATAGCACTAGAAATTAAAGGATAATTTTTCAGAAAGTTAAGGTAAATTTCAATCATATTAAAAAAGAGAAAAATTCAGTATATAAAAGTTTTTGTTTTATCTATCTTGGTTAGCTTCTTGATCATTTCTATCTTGTTCATCACTACCCTCCACTCTAACATCATCAAGTTCAAGTTGTCCTCGATCATCCCCAAATTGACCCTTTGTCCAAATTATTTTACTTTTAGTATAAATAGTATCTGCTTCAGCTTCGCTAACTACCCTATAACATTCTGCCCCAGGTAATAAAACATATCCTCCCAAAGACCAATTAATTACTCTTATCCGCTTTTTGTAAAGGCAATTTTTCTGTAAATTCTAAGGGAAGATCATAATCCCAATTTTGATCACTAACAATTTGCACTGGTTCAACATAAGGTAATTCACTCATAGAAGCACAACCAATAGGAACAAAAGCAGCTGCACACAATGCAACAACTAACCTTGTTAATGTTCTATTTCTCATTTTAAGAAAACAATTTGATTGCTTTAGTTCTAACATATCTTATTTTGTTGCCCAACCGATACTTAGCAACAGCAACAGGAATAACAAAGTTACCAATAATCTTCAATCTTAATCGAGTCTGATAATAAATAATTCTTTCTTCTCCTTTTCTCAAAATAGGAATATTCCATATCATCTTAACACCGTTCATTTCTCCCTTAATAGAATCTGGTTTTATCATTCCAAAATTAGGTTCTTCAGTAACACCAATTAGTTTATCTAAAATTTTTATCTCATGTAATGTTTGTCTGCTTCTATTTTTAATTATAACTTGTATATTCAAGGTAGAATAACCTTCTTTACTTCTTTTAATTGTAGTTACTTTCTTTTTGATAGTCAACTCCCTTTTAGTTAAATAATAAAGCCAAATTAAAAGTAAAACAACTAAAATAATAATTAATACTAAATATCTATAATTAGTTTGTATAAAAATAATAACTTCTTCACCAGAGTCTAAATCGAATTCCCAAGTATAAGTATATTTACCATCCTTTTCAATTGAAGTTGGTTTAGGATCAGTATAAGTAAATAGTTTTTCAAACCAAGTAAAATCTTTTTCATAACTCTCATGACTAATCAAATTTCCTTCATTAACTTTAACAATGGTGGTTCTTTCAACTAAAAAACTAGACTCCGGAGTTCTAACTTCAGTTACATCTGGAAAATAACCAATATTCATGTTAGTTATTACTTCTTTAGCAAATTCATCTTGATAAAATATTTTAACTTTAATAGGATATTGCCCTTCTTCAATACTTCCATCAAAACTAACCAAGAAATCCTCTTTTATTTCTTCATAAGGTAAAAATTCTAATTCTCTTTCATATGAAAAAAAATCACTTTCTAAAACAACTTTAATATCCTCTAAATGTATATTATGGTCATTTAATAAATTCAAAGAAAATAAATTCTCCTTATTAGAGTTTATTTCTTTTGGTAAAACAAAAGTGGGACTAATCATATTTTCATAACTCAAAACATCTATTTTAAACAAATGACTATCTTTTATGGATTCATCATTATCTGAAATGAATTTAACAGAAACTCCATAAAGTGCTGGCTCTCTTTCTGTAAAAGGAGTAATAGTAAATTTAAAAATATTACTGGATCTCGCATTAACAGTAACTTGTTTTGGTTCAATATCCCATTGGATATCCAAGGTAGAAATCCTAAATATATCTTTAAAATCTCCATTGTTAGTCAAATTAACCCAGAAAGTAGCTTCTTTACTTCCAATCAGAACATTTTCAATAGGTTCGTCTTCAATTTCTAAAGTTTTAAAAGCTAAAGTAGACTGTATTAACAGTACCATTAAAGCCAGAAATAATACACTCTTTTTCATATCAGAAATCGAGAATGTGTCTAGATATTTAAAGGTTTTGCTGCATATGATAAACCATAGAAATAAATATAAACCTTTAAACTAAAACCAAAAGTAGTGGTTAAATCCGCAAAACGGAGGGTTACAAATGTCCGAAGAATTTAAAATAAGACTAGACAAAAAAGATGAAGGCCTAGATTTTGATGAATCCAAAGACGAAGAAGTGCCTGAATCAGAAGAACCATTGGAAAATCTTAACGAAGATGATTCCTGGTAATTACTAAATTCTTTTTTCTTTTTTTATAAAAATTAATGGGGCTGCCCGGATTTGAACCGGGGTCGCAAACTCCCCGAGCTTGAAGGCTAGACCAAACTACCCTACAGCCCCTTATCTCCTAATAATTTTAGCAATTTTCCCAGTTAAATCAATAACAGTACTTGGATAATTGTGCAAATAACCATCATCAACAACATAATCCACCTTTTTAGCAATAGAATTAGACAAATGCTTAATATCCCTTAATGGTTTTTCTCCATGTAAATTAACACTTGTTGTAATAAATGGGACTTTAGCTCTCTTGATTAATTCAACAAACCCATGATCTGGAAATCTAACTCCCAGTGTTTTTTTACCAAAATTAACAGATTTATCAACACATTTCTTTTTTGTCTTAAAAATAAATGTAAAAGGTCCAGGTAGTTTCTTCAAATAATTATTTTTAGTATGTAAATTAGCTTGTATCCATCTAATATTGGGAGCAATAACAGAAAAAGGTTGTTCCCAATTTCGTTTTATATCTCTAATCCTTTCTATAGCATTACCATCTAAAGCATTACAACCTAACCCATAAACAGTATCTGTTGGATAAACAAAAACAGCGCCTTTCTTAATTGCATTAACAGCTTCTTTTTTGTCAATTTCTTGCATAGAAACAAATTCTGGCATGAATTTACAAAGAATTTCCAGTTTATATAATTTTTTCTTTAAACAACCCGGCTAACATGTTCTTTTTTCTCTAATTTTATTACATTATCAACAAAACTCTCAATTTTACTTTCATGACTAACAATAATAACTTGTTTTATATTTAACTCATCTAAAACAATCTTCATCCGATCTAACTGTTCATCAGAAAACCCATCTGTTGGTTCATCAAGAATTAACAAATCTCTAGTTTTTATCTCAGACATTAAATTATTAATAACTTGATTCAAAGCTAAACGATAAGCTAAAGCAGCAGCAGTCTTCTCACCACCAGATAAGTGGATATAATCAATATCATACCCAGCTTGTTCTATTTTAGGTGTAAACTCAAGATCTAAACTTACATTCAATGATTCATTCTCAACTAAAATATCAAACCATTTCTTAAATAGCCCATTGAAATCATTATGAACTCTAAGCATTATTTGTTTCTCCATAGTCAACATTAAATTATTAAAGCTCCCATCTAACCATTCTTGCACCTTAATTAATTCAGATATACTATCTTTAATTTTAATCTTATTCAATATTTCAGTAATTAAATTCTCTACATTCTCTTCTAAATCTTTTTTCTCTCTGAGTAATGTGGCTTCCCTAATCTCTAATTGTTTCAAATTTTCTTGCATTTCACTTAATTCTTTTTTGATTTTAAAGAAAGTTTCTTCAACATCTTTTAATTCATTCAACTTTTTCTCAATATCTAATTTTCTTAAATTAAGATGCATTATTTCCCTATCAACATTTTTTTTAGCATCCATTAAACTATTCAAAATACCTTTTTTATCATTCAAATTATTAAGTTTAAGTTTATTTATTTGATAATCATTTTGCCTTTGCCTATATAATTCTAATTCTTGTTTAAAATTAGTTAATTTAGTAATAATCCCTTCTTGATCTTTTCTATAAATTTCTGAACTTTCTTCTAATTGTTTTATTTTGGCAGTTTCCATTTCTCTAATTCCTTTCTTGTGGTTTTCATCAACAATTTGTTTACAAGTTGGGCAATTTTCTAAATTATAAACATCATTCATTAATTTTCTAGAATCCCCCATTTTAGAATTAAATTCACTTAATTTAACCATAATTTCCCTTTCACGCTTTTCTAAACCTGAGACATCTTCTTGCAGAATCCTTATTTTTTCCATATCGATCTCTGAAATAGATTTAATCTCACTTTTTAACTTAGAAATTGTTTCATTAGTTTCATCAATTAACCTTTCATCATTTTCAATTCTTTTTAATTTTTCGCCAATTTGTTGCTCTAAGAATTCCGTTTCTTTGTTTATTTCAGTAAACTTTTTAACATCTTCTTGAATATTTTCAAATTCTAATTCTTTATTGGAAACATCCCTTTTCATTTTAGATAAAATAGGAAATATTTCGGAATAAGTAACTTCAATTTCTTTGATTCTCTTTAATTTCTTTTCTTTCTCTTCTTTTTTTCTTTCTAAATCTTCAATTCTACCAGTATATTCTTTTCTTTTTTCTTTTAATTTAGATATAAATATTTGGGAATTTTCTATAATCCTTTTATATTTATCAATTCCAAAAACTTTTCTTAATGTATCAATTCTAATCTCTTTATCACCCATTAAAATATGTTTCATTTCCTCTTGAGGAGTATAAACAGTATATCTATAAATCAAACTCTTACTTTTAGTCAATAATTCTTTAGGGTAATTTAACAAATCTAAAATAACTTGTTTTAATTCAACAGCAGACAAATTCCTTTGAACATTATCAATACTAATGTAACCAGTATCCTGAACAACAGATTCTTTACTTCTTTTCAAATTTCTTCTAACAATAATTGATTTTCCATCTAAATCAAAATGTAATTCAACAGAACCCTTCTCTGTTCCATTTCTTAATAAAGCATTCCCCGATAAAATACCCCTAGTAAGCCCAAACAAAACAAAATCAACAGCAAGTAAAATAGTAGATTTTCCACTTCCAATATTTCCACTCAAAACTAAAGATCCTTTTGGGAAATTTACCTCTTCATTTAAATAACTTCTAATATTCTCTAATTTGATTTTCTTAATTAGCATAAAAACTCTCCAAACCCAAGACCTTTGTTACAGATTTTTCAACCCTATTTTCAAAATCATATTTCTTTTCCCCTTCATCTTTTTCCATAGATAGAACATCCATTAAATATTTAATCGTGTCTTCATTAAATGTTTGATCTTCTAATTTATCAATAATCTTTGTTTCAACATCATCCACATTTCCAGTTTCTAATTCTAATTCTTCTAATTCTTTTGTAGTGAGTTTATTGGTATTCTTTAAAACAGTATAAGCATCTTTCAATTTTTCCATAATTAATTTAAAATTAATATCAGAAACTTTTCCAGAACTTAATACCCCAGAAAGTCGCAATAAAATAATCCTATCTCTAATAGCTTTATTCTCAAAGTTCTCTAAAATCTTTCTTTCTGCTTCATCAGAACTTAGCCCATTTACATCAATATTAAAGCTAACAACGTCTTTTAAATTTATATCAACATATTTGCTTTCTAACTTATCATTAACAATGTAAAAACCACCGTGTTTAAATTTCTCTAATTCAGAAAAGTTATTTGGAAATAAAGCACCAGGAAAAACAATTAACCCATAACCTTCTTTTTCTTGATTAAAAATATAATGAATGTGCCCCCCCGCATAATAATTAAAATTCTTTGGTAAAGAAATAACACTTTCCATTTCAACTTGTTTCAAATCACTTGGTTTAAATTCTTCAATCCCTGTATGAAACATGAAAATCTTAAAACCTTGTTCATTTTCTAATTCTTCTTTATTCAAAGTTTTATAATGTTCTTTTTCCAAACCTGCTTTAAGGCCCATCATTCCAGTAATCTTGACTCCAGTTTTATCATGGGTAAACTTTAATTTTCCATCTTTAAATTTAACAACATTTTCAACTAATCCTGCTCTTTCTAAAACATCGAGCATTGTTTTACCACTTGGAGAAAAATCATGACTTCCAGGAATAATATAACATTCAATATCCTTTTCTTTTAACTCATTTAAAATACCCGCAGTTTCTTTAATTAAATCAATACTGGGCAAAGAAGTATTAAATAAATCGCCCGCAATCAAAACAAAAGCAACATGTTCTTCAATACAAATAGAAATTGCTTTTCTAAAACTATCTATGCCAAGTTGTCTTAGTTTAAGGTCATGCCAACCACCAATATGACAATCAGCCATGTGAGCAAATTTCATTGGTAATTAGAATATAAAGTTATTATTAAGGATTATTATAACAAAAAAGTACTATTTCAAATTCAATTTATTACCGTTATTAACAATATGAACATCTTTTTTTAATTTATAACCCATTTCAATAGCCAATTCACCTAATGCTTCTGTTTTAACATGATCCCCATGGGCTGGAATAATATGTTTTGGTTTAACCATGTTAATTAAATCTCTTAAATCTTCACGACCACAATGGCCACTAACATGGATGTCTGTAAAAACTCTTGTTCTTTTTTTATGTAACTTAGCCTCAAGTGCAGCTCGATTCTCAATATTTGCTTCAGCAGGAATTACTTTACATGAAAATATAACATGATCTTCTGGATTAAACCTATAAGGCAATTGACCAGAAGCCATCCTACTTAATATACTCCCTGGCTCTCCTTGACTGCCTGTAACAATCAACATAGCTTTATCTCTTCTTTTTTTATCAAGCTTCTGTAATTCTTTTTTGATTTGTCTAGAATATCCAAAAATTTGAGCATCCTTAGAAAAATTAACTATCCCAACTTTTTCAGCAGCACCAATATACTTAGCCATACTCCTCCCCATAATATAAATATCTCTATCTAATTTTTTGCCAAACTCTATCATGCTTTTCAATCTTGCAATATGACTAGCAAAACTACTTGCAATAATAGAGTTCCTAGAACTATCTGTTCCCAACATAACATCTTTTAACATTTCTCTAGCAACCTTTTCACTAGGTGTTTTTCTTCTAGCAGAAGCATACAAACTATCTACTACTAAACCTATAACTCCCTCTTTTTGAATTTTCTTTAATCTTTCATAATCTGGTTTTTTCCCAACTACGGGATGATTATCAAATTTAAAATCATTTCCATAAAGAACAACCCCTTTAGGAGTATGAACAGCAATCATAACTGTATGTGGGGTAGAATGAGTCATATTAATAAATTCAATCTTAATATTCTCACTAACTTCATAAAAAGATCCTGCATTCAAAACACGAATGTCATTCTTCATTTTAATATCTTCATCTTTTAACATTCCCTTCAAAACCTCAGTTGTAAATGGAGTTCCTAAAACTGGAGCATCATATTTTCCCGCTAAGTAAGGAATCCCGCCTATATGGTCTAAATGGCAATGTGTAGCAGCAATTGCTTTTACTTTACCTCTCCAAGATTTAATAACCGAATCATCAGGAATTGCTCCAAGACTAATCAATCCATTTGGGGTCAAATTTTTTCTGTGCCCTCCTTCTTCTTCAAAATTAATTAAACTAGGTAAAAAAAATCCCATATCAAGAATTACAACTTCATCACCATATTTGATAGCAGTACAGTTCTTACCAACCTCATTGTAACCGCCAACAGTGCATATCTCTACATCCATAATTTTGTTTCTTCAATGTAAGTTTATATAGTTTTCTGTTACCCAAAAATATATAAATAGCTAATTATAAAATAAACATATGGACTCATCATTATTTGCCGGTTTTTTAACAATCATTGTTGGATTAATTATATCTGCTATACCTTTATTTATCGCAATAAAATTTTTAGGTGGAAAAGTTTCCTTAGTGAAAGTAATTGTAGTTAATCTTTTAGCAGGAATTATTTCTATATTAATAATATTATTTTTAATACCTTTACTAAGTTCTTTAAGTGGATGGTTATTAACAATAATACCTTACATACCGTATATTATTTTAATATTAATCTATAGTGTATTTTTCCAATTAGGGATAATAAAAGCAACTATAGCCTGGATTTTACAAGCAATTATTTTATACATACTAAACCTTTTATCAAATTCTTTATTGGGAATATCTATTTTTTAATCCAAACTAATTTTGTTCAATACACTAATTAAATTTTCAAGAGAAACCATTTCATCAACACCCTCAATAAATTCTTCACCAATACCGATAACTGGATGTTCTTTTCCACCCCAACCAGCCATAACAAAAAGAGGAATAGCCCATTCTGCCTCTGGACCAACAACTAAAGCTTCATATAACTCGGGGGTGCCTTTAGCTTGTCCTTCAAAAATCATTTCTTGATCTATTTCAGAACGGCCATATAAACTTGAACAAACAGCAAAGGCAGACATTGGATAATATCCTGCATCCAAGATAGCTCGGCTATATTTTTCAGAATTATCCTGTTCTGCCACAACTAAAATTTGACCTTTCATTTTCTAATGGGATAAAATGGCCATTTATAAAGTTTACTCAGCCAAAGTTTTAGGATAAAACATCTTTTAAGAATTATCTGTGGATTTTTAAATTTCCACCATTGCCTAACCAAATTGTAGTAGGAGCATTACCTTGTCCATCCATCTCTGCAGCAACATCTTCTAAGCCGTCGCCATCATAATCTTTCCTAACAAGTCTTCCACCTTTAAACTCAAATATATCTTCCCAATCCCCTTCAACAACATGCCCATAAAGTTTACCATCCTTTTGTAATAAACTTTGGTCTTGATTATCAGTAGCAAGAACTTCATATTTAACCCCATTTACGGTTTTATACTCCCCACTAACACAACCACCAAGAAAAGGCATAGCCAAAGCTGTAAGCATTGAACCATACGAAATCAACTCTTTTATTTTCATTTTTATCACTATTAATAAGTAGTAATAAGTATTTATAAAGCTTTCGTTTTTACTCAAAAACCAAAGAACCATAACCAACTGCATTATTATAATCCCCAGTAACATCTCCAGAGGTATAATACTGCAATAATCTAGCCCTTTTAACCCCATAACCTTTAGCTGCAATCATAGTGGCAATAATTGACTTTGCAGCACAAATAGTAGCGCCCTTCTCATTAACATAATCCCAAAAGCCATCAACATCCATTTTTTCAATAAAAGAAATAGCAGTTTTGTCTAAATCATACAATTCTTTCTTAACATTATATACAAAAGGAACATAACCATAACTTGGCCCATAATGTGTAAAATCCCCGCTAATAATGATATTAATTCTTCTTTCACAATCTCCTAAAAAAATACCCAATTGTCTTATTTTATCTATATCATAACCAAGTACTAAAGGAACTATTTTAATGTCTTTTAATCTATCTTTAGAAACATACTGTAAAAAAGGTAATTGAACTTCAACAGAATGTTCATTTTTGTGGGCAAATTTGTTATCTTTTATGAAATCTAAATTTTTTATTAACATTTCACAAAAATATCTATCTGTTTTAACAATTCCAAAGGGAGTTTGATAATCATCTAACAAAACCCCAGATTCCCCATTATGACTATTACCTAAAATAACATAGGTTTCTGGAAACTTAGATTCCGCAACCTCCTTATAAGCCCAAGCTTGGCACGGTCCAGAAAAGTTATAACCAGCATGTGGAGCAACGATACCAAATATTTTTTTATTTCTTTTGCTAACTGGCAAATCCCCAGGCCCAAATTTAGAAGTAAAACAATCATTTATCTGGTTTCCTAACTCTTCAAAATCTTTAGAATAAAATTGTCCATCTACTGTTGGTCTTCTCAATTTAAATCCATTTTTTAGCTTTAAAAAATATAAATAAAAGAATCATGCTTAAAAGCATTAAAATTATTGGAAAATAAAACCCGTATGGATGATCATACCAAGGAATTCTAGCAAAATTCATACCCCAAATTCCACTTAACAAAGTAGGTAATAGTAATAAAGCTGCAATAACTGAAAAGGATTTCATAACATCATTTAGCCTATTTGAAATATTAGAAATATGCAAATCAGTAATACTTACTGTTCTCTCTCTATATAATTCAGCAATGTTTATTAATTGATTTATCTCTACATGAAGGTTAGAGAATAAAATTTGATTCTTTTGTTGTAAAAATTTTAACTCATTACTCTCAATTTTAGATACAACTTCCTTATTTTCATTCAAAGACCTTCTAAAAAGTAATAAATTTCTTTTAAATACAAAAACAGCTTCAATTGGATCTTCCTCTTTAATCCCAATTGTTTTATTTTCTAAAATTTCTAATTTATTTTCAATTTCATCCAAAACTATTGAAAATTCTTTTACAACTGAAGAAAGCAGATTATAAACAAAGTCAGGAATTTCTTTATCAAAGACTGCGCTATTGTCTCTTTTTTGAATTTTAGTAGAAAATTGATTTATTGATTTAATACCTGGGTTTCGCACAGTTAAAACAAACTTTTTACCCAAATACATCCCAAAAGGTAATGTATTATTTTTTATAGATGCCCTAAATATAAAACCAGAATAATCTTTTCTATTAAATATTCTTGGAACTTCTCGTTTGTCCAATGAATTTTCTAAATCAATAATAGAAACACCTAATTTATTGGAAATTTTTTTTAATTCATTAGAATCGGGGCTTACAACGTCAATCCAGCACATTTCCCTAATTAAATTTAACTTATTAAAATCAGCTTTTTTAAACTTGCCCCTTTTATAACTAAGAACTTTAATCATTCATTTATAAACATGTCCAAAAGCCTTTATAAATTTTGTTATTTCCTACGCAAACTTTATAAATTAATTGCATATCCCAGAAAATATGCAAGAGGATGATTTTGAATTTAAAGGGGATAGAAATTCTTCAGAAAATCAAGAAGAAGATCTAGCTTATGAAGAAGAAAGAGAAAGAAGTGTTTCAAACGATGAAACTGATCCTGAAGAAGCTGGATTTACTGCAGGTTATTACGAAGAAGATGAAGCCTCTAAAATAGAAACTGAATAAAAAATTAATTAATTATTTTTAATAGATAGAACTAGCTTATTCTGCGGTAAATTCATCCAATGGAATTTCGATATCTTTATCAGATTTAATTTTACCTTTAACCTTTAGATATTCTTTTGCCAAAATCCAAAAAACCAAACCCAAACTTTTTTTACCTTTATTATTACAAGGCACCATTAAATCAAGGTTATTTGCTTCATTATTAGTATCACATAAAGCAATTACCGGAATTCCTAATTTAGATGCATCTTCTACTGCATTCTTATCTGGCCAGGGATCGGTAACAAATAATAACTTAACTTCCGTGAAATTCTCAAGATTTGGATTAGTTAAAATTCCAGGTGGATATCTTCCAGCAAAAGTTTTAATTCCAGTTAATTTAGAAAATAATTTAGCTGCATTCCAACCATTTTCTCTTCTGCAAACAACTAAAATTTCATCTGGTTCGTATTGGCCCATTAAATTAGCCGCCATGGCTAATCTTTCATTAATTAATTGAACATTCAAAACAGCTAATCCATCGGGCCTAACTTTGTATATAAAAGGCTCCATAAATTTAGTTTTAAACTTGGTACCAATATGCAAACCAACCTTCAAATACTCTTCTAGAGGAACCAATAAATTTTCTTCTGTCATTAAGAAAACAACAAAGCCGACTATTTATAAATATATCGATTTATAGCTCTGGTGCAACCCTATAATTTTTAAATAAAAAACCTCTAAGGTTTCTGTAAAGAAACCAAAGAGGTGAATCCAATGAATAATGAATATTCAGATTATTTAAAGTTTATTGATGATGCTTTAGAGCTTGCTAAAGCC
>JAHJUI010000001.1 GCA_018829185.1 Nanobdellota archaeon
AACAGGAATGTTTTGTTTGAAACAAAAATATGGATCTAGTGTTAGCTCCAAATCTGCTAAAACAATCAAAGCAGATTTGTATGGCAGAATGCTCTGCCACAATTTATTTGGCGCGTTTAGAATGATTTAGGACAGCGCCGTGATGTATAAAAGATATATAAAACCTGTGTTTTCAAAAATAAAGAAAAAAAGGAAAAAGAGCTCACCTCTTTTTCCCAAAAAGCCTCAAAAGCGGGTCGAGTTCTGAGGGAATTAAGGGGGTTAAAACAGAATTTAGTAACCCGCTTATTTGAGCATGTCTATTCCGAGCTCTTGGCCTATTTGCCGAGATTGAGCAGCTGCGGCCCGTCCGTCTGATTTTCCAAGGATGTATGGACTCTTTACACCGGTGATAATACACATTATCCTTAGTTTTCCATTCATACTTTCATCAATTCTTGCTCCCCAGATTACATTTGCGTCAGCATCTAGGGCTTCAGTAATCATTTCACCAATCTTATTAACTTCATCAAGAAGCAAGTCATCTCCACCAGTTATGTGTATCAAAGCTCCGCTAGATCCTTCATAACTTACATCCAGTAACGGATTTGTCAAAGCTCTTTGTACAGCTTCATGTACTCTATTTTCAGTATCTGAATCACCAATACCAATAACAGATACATCTCCATTTGCCATAATTGCTCTTACATCAGCATAATCTAAGTTTACTAATGAAGGTACAGCAATTATTTCTACAATTCCTTTAATCATAGTAGAAATTAGCTCATTAGCAACTGCAAATGCTTGTTTTATTGGTAAATTTCCAGCGATTTGTACTAATCTATTATTATCTATAACTATAACAGTATCACATACTTGTCTTAATTGTTGTAATCCAAATTCTGCCTTATCACATCTTGCTCTTTCAATATCGAAAGGCATAGTTACAGCAGCTATTACAATACTTCCTTGTTCTTTTGCTACTTGTGCTACAACAGGCGCAGTTCCAGTTCCAGTTCCTCCCCCTAATCCAGCACAGATAAATACCATGTCTGCTTTGCTAACCATACTCTTTAGTTCTTGAATACTCTCTTGAGCAGATGCACGACCTTTATCAATAAATCCACCGCAACCAAGCCCTCTTGTAAGTTCTTTTCCAATTAGGCATTTCTTATCTGCAGAAGTAATATCCAAATGTTGTTTGTCTGTATTAACAGCAGCTACTTCTGCCCCCTTAATACCTTTTTTGTAAAGCCAGTTAACAATATTGTTTCCAGCTCCCCCAGCACCAAGTACTACTATTTTTGCTTGTCCAACTTCAAAATCCCCATCAAAAGCTGCTTGGGAATTGTTATCCATGTTTTTTAATGCATCTTGTATAATGAATTCCATTTTTTTCGTTTTCCCCCATAGGTTTTTTTATATACTCAATTACAATAAACTTTATATTTGAGTGATTTCATATTTACTTCTAGAAAGAGTTTTTGAAACGCCAATTTCGAAATCTCAGACAAGATAAATCAAACTATTAGTAAAATTCGAAAGTTCAAATCACGCACAACCTGAGTTCATCGCCAAATAAATTCAAGTTTAATTGTGAACTTTGCTAGTATATTCTATAATTCTGTAAAAATTTATATTTAAAGGTTGCCTAACTACAATCTATATATTCCGGTATATAAATATTCATTAATTTAATTTCCAAATATCCAAAAGAATGGTTAAATTTAACTTCAATCCCGGAGATAAGATCGAGATAACAACAAAAAAAGAAGCTCTTTCTGGATTATTTATGCCTAGCAAAGAAAATACTTTTATTTTAAAATTAGACAATGGATACAATCTAGGAATTGATAAAAAAAATATCAAAAAAGTAAAATTATTATCAAAATACAAAGAAAAAAAACCGAAATCTTCTAAAGTAAAACAAAACTCTAAATTACCCACAATTACAATCTTACATACAGGTGGAACAATTGCTTCTAAAGTTGATTATGAAACAGGGGGAGTAATAGCTAGATTTTCACCTGAAGAATTACTGGAAATGTTCCCAGAATTAAAGAAAATTGTCAATCTAAAAAGCAGATTAGTCTCAAATATGTGGTCAGAAGACCTAAACTTCCAACATTACAATCTACTCGCTAAAGAAGTGGAAAAAGAGGTAAAAGCAGGAGCAGACGGGGTGATTATTACACACGGAACAGATACATTACATTATACTTCATCCGCTTTAGCATTTATTCTAGAAAACCTAAAAATTCCAGTTATTTTAGTAGGATCTCAGAGAAGTTCAGATAGGGGTTCTTCAGATGCAGCATTAAATCTAATTTGTGCTTGTAATTTCATTGCAAACTCTAAATTCCAAGATGTAGCAATCTGCATGCATTCTTCAATGGAAGATGAGTCTTGCTATATTCTTCCAGCAACTAAGTCAAGAAAACTACATAGCTCCAGAAGAGATGCATTCAAAGCAATAAATACTGATCCAATTGCCTTAGTAGATAAGCAAGGAAAAATTGAATATTCCCAAAAAGTAAAACAAAAAAAAGGAAAACTAAACCTAAGACTCTTTAAAGAAGTCAAAGTAGGAATTTTGAAGGCACATCCAAATATGCTTTCAAAAGAAGTTTCCTTTTACAAAGATTATGATGGATTAATTTTAGAAGGAACAGGATTAGGACATTTTCCAATTAATAAGACAGATAGCTCAACAACAGAAAATGAAAAAGTATTTACTGAATTAAAGAAACTGTCTAAAAAAATCCCAGTAGTAATGACATCTCAATGCATTTTCGGAAGAATTAACATGAATGTTTACACAACAGGAAGAAAATTACAAGAAATTGGAGTTCTAGGCAATGGTCTTGATATGACAACAGAAACAGCATTCATAAAATTAGCTTGGCTTCTAAGCAATTTCAAAAAACAAGATGTATTTGAATTAATTTCTGAAAATATTTCTAATGAAATAAATGAAAGAATAAAAGACGATTTCTTAGAATAAAAAAAGAAAAAAAGTTAAAATTTTTATTTCTTGAATAGATAAAATATCATATATAGACCTGCTAAACCTACCAAGGCATATACTGTAGTTATCAACCAATCTACTCTAAAGATTGCAGTAACAAGGTTAAAATCGAATAAACCAAGTCCCCAGTTGATACCACCGATGGTTACCAAAACAAGCACGATCCATTCTAATACATTTCTCATGTTGTCACCTCCTTTTAAGTCTTAAATAATAATTATACTCTTGTTCTTGACGTTTTTAAAGGTTTCTGATTTCAAAAAACCAATCAAAAGAGTTTTAAAGCTTTCTCTATTCATTTTCTTGAAAAAATGACAGATTTAGAACATTTAGACAGACCAGAACTAGAAAAACTAGTGGAAACTTTACAAAGAGATCAAGCACACACATTAGAATTTTTAAGGACATTTACAAGATCAGATTTTTCAAGGCATACAGAAGAAATGATACAAGAAGTTTTAGCTTATGCCTTAACACAGTCTAATTTAATTTATGGAATAAATCGTTCTACTTATTTTGAATATGATACATTTAGCGATTGTTTTGTAGGAAAATATTCCTTGGGCTCAACAACTACCGAAGAATGGTTTGAAGCAATGCGAGGACTTTTAGAAATAGGAAATATAGAAGAAGTAGTAAAGCAGGGTATTAGTCATTTAGTCCCTTTAGATTTAGTAATTCCGCTTGATTCACCATCCATTTTCAAAACTTTAAGAAACGAAAGAAAGTCTTATCTTGGGCAACCAATAGAATATACAGAAGTAGATAAAAAGGTAGTAGGACAGTTAGGAGAACCTTTTGTAGCAATCACATTAAAAGGTGCAGAAGGAAAAACTATTGGTTTTATTTATGGAAGCAATCTCGTTACACATGATCCAATAGAAATTTCAAATGAGCAATTAGATTCTTTTAATAGTATAAGATATCCCGCGGCTCAAAGATTAGAATTCATAAAAATTAACCAAGAAATAAAACATAAAAGAATCCAATTAAGCAGAGGGGTGGGTGCAGCACGAGTAGCCCATGATATAAGAAATAAGTTAGTTGTTGTAATAGGGGGAAATGTTAATCTTCTAACACGCCTAATGGAAGAAAAAGATTGGGAAGCTACAAAAGAACCAATAGAGGTTATATTGGAGGAAGTAAATTTAATTGATATGGAACTTAGACAAATAATGGACTTTTCAATACCGGCAAATCCAAAACCAGAAAAATTTAACTTACTTCCAGATCTTAGAACTCTAGTAGAAAGTACAGTTAATGCATGTCCCCATTTAGACAGGAAAAGACCAGATTATGAAATAGATTCAGATGTTCCAGAGTTATGTATTTATGCAGATCGTAGTCATCTAACTAGGAATGTATTATCTAATTTGATTAGTAATGCAGTAGATGCAATCTGTGATGAAAGAACAGCTGCAGGATATGTGGCCGGAGTGCCCAATATTTTAAAAATAAAAGTTAAGGCAGCAGAACAAGGCCGAATAATAATAAAGAATAGGTAGTATATGGAACCAGATATTTTAGCTAGATTAGAGTCCGGAGAAGGGTTTGGAACCACAAAAGGGGAACGTGGAACAGGATTAGGTTTTTCAATAGCTATGAAATATGCACTAGAAAACAATTGTGGGTTGGAAATAAGTAGTGATGAAACAAAAGGAACAAAAGTTTGTTTATCAATTCCTTACGATTCCCCAGAATAAAAACTTTTATAAAATCATAAAATAAAATTTCTATTAATGGAAAAAGTTTCAATTGTCAAGTGTAATAACTATAATAATAAAATAATAAGAAAAGCATTATTAGATTCTTTAAAAAATATTGATTTCCATTTTAAAAAAGGAAGTAAAGTTCTAATAAAACCAAATTTAATTGCTCCGCAAAAGAAAGAAGCAGGAGTAACAACTCACCCCGTTATTGTTGAAGAACTTTGCAAAATCCTAAAAGAGCACAAATGCAAAATATTTATTGGGGAAAGTGCAGCCTTCAATACAGATATAGCGTTTAAAACTTGTGGGCTTGAAAAGTTAAAAAAATATGCTACTTTAATTAATTTTGAAGGAGATAAGAAAAAGTTTGTTACGTTAGCAGGTGTAAAAAAAGTTCCTCTTGCAAAATCATTATTTGATGTTGACTTAGTTGTTAATGTCCCAAAACTAAAAACACATTGTTTGATGCAAACAACATTATGCGTAAAAAATCTTTACGGCTGCATCCCAGGAAACTTAAAAGCAATTTACCATAAAACAATACCTAATAATCAAAAATTTGGAAAGTTCTTATTAGCAATTGAAGAAAAAATAAATCCTCAATTAAATATAATTGATGGAGTTTTAGCTTTAGAAGGAAATGGTCCTGGAGCATCTGGAAAACCAATAAAAGCAAATGTAATAATTACTGGAAAAAATGCAAGAGCAATAGACATTGTAGCTTCTGAATTTATGGGATTTAAATCCAATCAGATTATCACAAATAAATATTCAAAAATTAAGAAAAAAGATATTCAAGTTGTTGGGTCTGCTAAAGATAAAAAAATGAAATTCCTAAGACCCCAAACATTCTATGGTCCATTAGCTCATTGGATAGCCGGACTTTTAGCTAAACATAAGATAGATTTTGATTACGATAAATGTACTAAATGTGGAACATGTGAAAGACAATGCCCAGTAAAGGCAATAAAATTAGATCCTTACCAAAAATGTGACCATAAAAAATGTATTCTTTGCTTATGTTGTATAGAAGTTTGCCCAGCAAAGGCAATTTGTCTAAAAGAACATTGGTCTGTAAAAGTTATTAGAAAATTAACTAAAACTTAAGCAGCACATTCACAAGCAGTTAGAGACTCATTAACAGCATCTAATTCATCATTAAAAACAACTTTATTCCTTGCTTTTATTCTATGTGCAAAAGGACACTCTTCAATATGATATTTATTACTTGCTTTTGAAGAAACATATTTTTTCTTTTTAGTTTTTTTATTTTCTATTTTTTCAATTTTAGCACTTAATTCATTTACTGCTTGCATAATTGTTCTTTGAGAGGCTCTCATTCCCATAATATCATTTTGCAATGCAAGTACATCACTTCTAACTAAAGCAAAAGAATACTTTACATTGTCCTCAATTTGTTCGGTTTTCATTTTGATTTAACCCTCATAATTTAAAATTTCCATGGGAGATGTTGAAGAATCAATAGGATAGCCCATACTTTTAGCATATGCATCCATTACAACCCTTTCTATTTTTTGGTAAACCTTTTCTGGGTTTTCTATCATTTCAGGGTTTTCTATCATTTCTGGGGTTATCTCAAGTTTTGCCAGTAAATTTTCTATATTGACTCTCCTTTCTCCCCAAAGAATTGGCTTTCCATCCTCTTCAAGGACATCGGTTAAACCATATTTTGAATTACATCCTACAGCAAAAAGCTTGCCCTCTGGCATACCTGGAAGGTTCTCTCCATCAGTTCTTCCATATCTTAATGGAATTTGATAAAATTCGTCGTTTTTCATACCTTAAATATTGGTTTTACCCTTTATAAACATTTCTATTTGTAACTACTGTATAGAAATAACACAATCATAACCGCAGTTTAACTCATCTTTTTCATTCTTTTTAACATGTCTTTTGTATTGCCTTCAATAAAAATTAAATCTTTACTTACTTTAAAACCTCTTTTTTCATGCCAACTTAAGGGAAATTTTTTATTTTTAAAGGTAATAGATTCAGACTTAACACAGTTATATTTTTTTACTGCTTTACTATACAAAGCTTTACCTAACTCCAAACCAGCACCAGACTTTTGATAATCTGGATGAACAAAAATGTCTCCATTAACTAAATGGTTACCATCGCTCCAAGGGACAACAGAAGCAAAATAACCACCAACAATTTTTCCATCTATCTCGGCCAAAAAAGCTAAATCTGGTTGTTTTTTAAGCATGTGGTTCAAATACTTTTCAGCTTGCTTTGTAGTCCATTTTTCTCCAGAATATTTTTTAGTATAAGTTTGAGAATAAATCTTAGCTAATTCTTTTATATCTTCTTTTTTAGCATTGCGTATTTTTAAGGCCATTAAAATAATTAAACCTTATTAGTTTTTAAAACTTTTGAAAACACTTATAAACAATCAAACTTAGTTTCTAATCAATGGATAATAAAAAGCTAGGAATAATATTAATTGTAGTTTGTATAGCCTTAGGTTTTTTAATATTCAATTTTAATAATCAATTAAATGATCAAGCAGAAGCAAGTTGCAGTTGCTCTGAGATGGAAGATGGTGGTTTTTGTCCGCATGAAGAAACAACACCATGGTTTACTTACCTCGGAATAATTTTGCTTGCAGGATTGGTTGCATTGGGAATTTACTTAATATTCTTTGAAAAATCACAAAAAGAAATAGTTTCAACTTTAGAAAAACAAAAAGAAGATTTAAACCAAGAAGAGAAATTTAATATTTTATTAATGGGGTTAGACTCTTATGAGAAAAAAGTAATAAAAGCTATCAAAGAACAAGACGGAATAACTCAACAAACATTAAGATTAAGAACAGATTTACACAAATCAAAATTGAGTATAGTATTAGAGGGCTTAGAGAAAAAAGGCCTAATAGCAAGAAAAGAAAAAGGAAAAACAAAACAAGTCTTCCTGAAAATAGCCCTATAAACGATAAGACCCAAGAATTCTTAAGATAAACCCTCTTTTTGACCTTCAGTTTCAGCCCCTAGATATATATCCAAGCTTACCTAGTAAATACTGGATAGCTAGGAGGTGAAATATGAAAAAAAACAATTTGATTGCAGTTGTGATTGTAGCGTTATTGATTGTAGGAACGATTTTCGTTTCAGCTGCATTTCAAGAAGAAAAGGAAGAGTTTTCTGTAAAAGAACCACAAACTTGTGGAAATCCTCAACAAACTTGCGGACAAGATACTTGCAAACAAGAATGTGGGGGAAATTGCGGAATCCCTAACTGCGGTTGCAGTTAACTCTTTTCTTTTTCTTTTTAATGAATTTCTTCTAATCTTTTTGCTAATCCATTGGCTTCACGTGTAAGAATTCCAATTTGGCTGCTAGGACGATCTATTCCTGCAAACATCTCAGACAAACAGTCAATACAACTATAAGCATAGCCCAAATATTCTCTTGCAGCATTATAATTGCCAGACAGTATATATTCCTCGGCTTGATCTAAATTTTTTCTAGCACTTCTCTCTTGCAAACCCATATTCCTACGAAAAGGTTTATACTTTCTCTCCCACCTAGTAGAGCGAGCAAGTTTCTTTAAAGCATCCATTGCAAGAAAAAAGAGAATAAGAAATGTTTTTAAAGTTTTCTAAGAATAATAATATTCTCCTTTACTTCTTTGCTCTTTATCTAATTGACTATCTCCTTTATTAATTCTAGGACGATTAGTATCTTTATCCTTACGATAAGTAATATCTAACATTTTCAAAACACGATTCATTCCTTCTCTTTTTGTACAAGGACCATAAACTTCACCATTTACAGAAGGAACACCCTCAAAAACTAACATTGAATCAGCAATATACTCAGTAAATTGAACATCATGATCAACAACAATTGCAGCTTTCTCTTTCTTAAGAATAAATTCTTTAATAACTTCTGCAACTTTTAATCTATCTTCAACATCAATAAAAGCAGAAGGTTCATCTAAAGCATATAGCTCTGCTTCATTCCCAAGACAAACAGCAATGTAAACTTTCTGTAATTCACCACCACTTAAACTTGAAATTTCAGAATCAATAACTTTCAACAAACCTAATTTCTCAAGAATATTTTGTTTATACCAGCCAGTTTTATAATCTTTTGACTTTTCTAACCATTCCCTAACAGTTCCTTTCACAATTTCTGGATATTGTTCCTTATATGAAATTTTAATCTTATCAATTTTTCCAGTAGTTGGCTTTTCCAAACCAGCTAATAATTTTAAGAAAGTAGTTTTACCTAAACCATTAGCACCCATTACAGCCATTACCTCAGCTTTGTGAACATTGCCTTTATTTGTTTTTAATTCAAAACCTTTAAACTTTTTTTCAAGTTCTGGAAATTCAAATAAGATTGCTGGTTCAGTAGTCTTGCCTTCAGGTGCTTTTGCAAAAACAATACCATAGTCTCTAAATCTAACATTATCATCTGGTAAAAATCCATCTAAATATTCATTAATACCTCTTCGAACTCCCTTGCTTTGTGAAACAACACCATAACCAGCTTGTTTACCATAAAGAATTTGTATTTCATCAGAAATATAATCTAATGTAGCTAAATCATGTTCAACAACCATAACAGCAGAATCTTTTGATAATTCTCTAATCAACTTTGCAACTTTTATTCTAGAAGTAACATCTAAGAAACTTGCAGGTTCATCAAAGAAATAAAAATCAGCTTTTTTAACCATTGCAGCAATAATAGCAACCTTTTGCATTTCTCCACCACTTAATTTACTTAAATGTCTATCCATTAAATGATCTAATTGTAATTCTTTAACAAGTTTATTACTTTGTTTTCTTTCATCAATTTTTTCTAACAAATCTTTAACTTTTCCTTTGTAAAGTTTTGGCAATAATTCAATTCTTTGTGGTTTGTAAGAAACTTTTAATTTTCCATTATATAATTTTTTAAAATATTCATGCATAGCAGTTTTAGAAAAATGCTTGATTACTTTTTCTTTATTTCCTTCTTCAGAATAATCTCCTAAATTTGGAATTAAATTTCCAGATAATATCTCTAAAGCAGTGGATTTACCAATTCCATTTCTTCCAAGTAAGCCAACAACAGTTTTTTCTTTTGGAATAGGTAAACGAAATAACTCAAAATTATTTTTTCCAAATCTTTGGACTGGTTCTTCTTTTAACTTTTCTGGAAGATTAATAATTTGTATTGCTTGGAACGGACAGCGATTTTGGCAGATTCCACAACCATTACACAACATTTCATCAATAGCCGGTTTGTCTCTTTCTTGAGTAATACATTCTTTTCCAGTTCTATTTACCGGACAAACCCTCATACAAAGAAAGTTACCACAACTAATGGGATTACATTTCTGTTTGTTAATAATTGCTATTCTCATTTCTTTTTCATTACTCCCTGCTTAATTTTTTTAGCTTTAATAATTTCAAAATTTTCTCCAATAAACTTTCTAACACTTTTACTTATTTCTTTATCAACACACATTATTAAAAAAACCCTATTTTTTCCAAACACAATATCAATATCAAAATTTTTGTCCGAGAAATTATATCTTCTATCAACAAATTCAGAAAGTTTTCTTTTTATTCTTTTGTCTCTTTGGAACTTTTCATCATATTCTTCATATTCAACAAAATATTCTCCAGCATTACACCCTTCTACATAATCTAAAAGAGAAATTAATTTAACCAACCTTAACAATATTGATTTTTCTTTCTTAAACTCAAAATGGCTATATTTTCCATTATTTCCAATTCCATAAATTATACCTTTTTTCATAAAAAATAAAAGAAATTAGTTATTTAATAAGATTATGGTTCATATTTCACTTCTAGATATTTCAGGTATAGCTACAATTGCTCTTTCTTCCATTTCCCTTTTATTTGGAATAGCTGAAAATAATTCAAAACCAACAAAGATAGTTCCATCTTGATATTTCTTACTAATTATTTTGGCTTTTTTAGCATATTTCATCATTTCTTTTGTTATATTAAAAACCTTAAGATTTTCACTTGCATTCAAAACTTCAATGCCAATAAAATCATTTCTATAAGAAATATCAACAACAAAACCCCCAATCATTATGTTTCCTTTTACTTTGCCATTTTTGTAAATAAACAAAATATCGTCTTTTTCATTATAACTTATTTTTGTAATTTTTCCTTCCATCTTTCAATCTCCTTGTCCCAACTTCTCCACCTTTTAATAATAGTCAAGACATATAAACTTTTTGGTTTAAAAATCACTGGCAGAACAATAGTTTTATCAGAATCTTTTGATTCAAAATAAAGAACATATTTTTCTTCATTTCTAAACTTTTGCTTCTCTTTTGTAGCAAATTTTAAATTTTCTGGATTTAACAAATTTGTTTCTACTTCATTAAATGAAACACCCCGCCTAACTGAATTTAACGTACAATGGTTATCTTTTTCATTATATTCTATCTGAGATTTATTATATTTCTTTAATTTATTTTTAATTATCTCTAAATCATTGCCATCTACTAACATGAAAGTGTAAAAACTTATTACTTTATAAATTTTATTGGTGTACTTGTCACAGTGGCAGAAATCTTTCTAAGCTCTGCGATAAGCTTCTCTACCCCTTTCAAAGAAAGTTCTTTCTTCAGTTCCTTCTTCTGGTTGAGGAATCCTTTCTAATTTCATAGCCAAAGCAGAAACAATACTTCTCGAGTGTGGAAAGGAAATTCCTCCATCAAAATCAAGCCTTACTCTTTCAGAATCCATAGCATCAAGAATGCTTTCAGTTGTGTAACCATTTTCATAAACAGCCCTAAACTCTTTTGGAATGTCGTTAGGTATATCCATTTCAAAAAAGAGAGTAAATAAAACTTAATAAATCTTTCTTTCTTCTTTAAGCTTTTCAATAACTTTTCTATATTCAAAACCAAGATCTAATTTAATTGCTTCTTCATATGAAAACCAACCAGAATCAGATATTTCTTTTTCATCTAACTTAATATTACCTTTAAAATCACCTAAAAATGTATATATAGGAATTTTAAAATAAGACATTGTAAAAAATAATTCTTTTTCTTTAAAATCAAGATTTACTTCTTCTTTAACTTCCCTTCTTAATGTTTGTTCTTTACTTTCTCCAAATTCATTAGTACCACCTGGACAAACCCAAGTATTAGGACAAAGAACTTCAGAGCTTACTCTTTTAACTAAAAATATTTTCTTATCTTTTAATATTATGCCTGCGCTTACAAAAACCATAAACTTTAGAAAAATAACTGTTTTATAAGCTTTTTCAAAAAGTTTAAATATAACTTGTGATTCCCATCCGCATGGCATACACAATAGAGCATTGCAGCAGTGAAGATTTACTTGATGAAGTTTACGAAAATATTGTACACATTGCAGAAAGTGGAGGAAGGTTGGATATCGACACATTCGCAGATCCATACAAATTTGAAGAAGGAGAGCGAAAGATTGCATGGTCCTTTGCTGAAGAAAATTATGGTGCCTTAACAAATGCCAATCAAATAGCTAAGAGAGAACTTCACCCGAAATATTTAACAGCAGGAAAAAGAAGGGCTGCAGGAATTGGTTGTTTAATCGGCGCAGCATTAGGATATGCCGCAGGTAGATTGCTTGGTGGAAATGGTGCAGTACTCGGCGGGTTTGGAGCCTTGTTTGGGGTGTGGCAATCGCCCCAGCAATAGAAGTCCAAACCGAGAACATTACAAGTAGGATAATAAGAAAAAAAGGCCTTGAAGAATTCTTTGAAGGAATGTTTGATTTTGAAGCAAGCAGGAAAAATGCACTTGCAAAACTAAAAACTCCAGAATAATTTCTTTATTTTTCAAATAAAAAACATTAATCTATATTCTGCAGTATATATTTGTCACAGTTTGATAGTTAAACAATATAGTTACTGTATTACAATTATGTTTATAAATCTTTTACGTCTTGCTTTTTACATACTTAATAGTTAAAACACTTTAGGGGGGTGTTATCAAATGAATAAACAAGGTAAAAGAAATATAACTATTTCTATTTTTGTTATAATGATTGCAGCATTGTTTGTAATAGGAACAGATGCTAGTGGTTTAGTATTAGGAGAGAGAGGAGATGGAATCATTCCTGATGGAGGAGATTTTTGCCCACCAGGAGATTGTTGTACAGCCAGTGGCGGATTGGGATGTAATGATCCTGAATGCACAGATATAGTTTGCGCTATAGATTCTTGGTGCTGTGATGTTGCATGGGATGATATATGTGCTGATGAGGCAATACAATATTGTGCAATATGTGGAGGATCTTTTTGTGGAGATGGAATAATAAACGGAGACGAAGAATGCGATGGAGATGATTTCGGCGGACTAGATTGTTCCGATGTTGGAGAATATATTTATGGTGATTTAATCTGTAATGAATTCTGCGAATTTGACACATCAGAATGTGATTATGATGATAATAACCCAAGTGTAAGGATTATACAACCAAATCAACCAACTTATTATCAAGGAGAAGTTTATGTACTTTCTGAAGTTACAGATGTACACCCTGGTTCTGGAATAAAAAATGTTACAGTTCAGTTTGCAGAAGATGGTAATTGGTGGACAGAATTTTTCGGAATGGATAATAATCCACTTAGTTCTCCTTATTGGGAATATTATTGGCCCTCCTTAGATGATACATGTACACAATATGCAACTGCTTATGTTTTAGCTGAAGATTATGCTGGAAACACAGATAATGATGTTGCAACCTTTGGAATAGACAACCAAGACCCTGTAACTACAAAACATGTTTCAGAACCAAATGAACCTTTTGGGGATGGAAATTATTATGTAACACCAGATACTGAATTTTCATTTACAGCACAAGATATTTGGGAAGATTGTGGTTCGGGTGTTGATGAAACATATTATAGTGTTAATGAAGGAGATTTCCAAGTATATACAGGACCATTTTCATTACAACCTGGTTGCGGTCAAACTATAGAATATTATAGTGTAGATAATGTGGGTAATGTAGAAGACACACATTTAGAAGTAGACCATGTAGATGACTTACCACCAATAACTAATAAAACTTTTGATGGTCCAACATATGGTGAAAATGACTACTACCTAACTAAAGGTACATTAGTAATCTTATCTGCTGAAGATCAAAGCCCAGATGGAAATAGTTGTCCGGTGGGAGTAGATTATATTTACTACGAAATTTGGTGGGATAGTGATGAAGATGGAATAGTTGATACAATGGTTGATAAACAATATGTTTATGATGACCATGTTGAATTTCATTTCCAAGAAGATTGCATACATGAAATAAGATGGTATGCTGTAGATTTGCTTGGGAATGTTGAAACAATGCACTATCAAGAACACAAGGTTGATACTGAAGGTCCGATATTAACTAAAGAATTGATTGGAACACAAATTCCAGATGAAGGATTTACTTGGATAACCCAAGACACTGAAATTCACCTTGAAGCAGTTGACCCAGGTTATTGTGCAGTTGACGATGTTACAATTTATTGTATGTACACTGTAGACGATGGAGATCCAATTGAATTTGTTTACGATATACCATTTACATTTGGTGAAGATTCTGTACATTATTTAGAATGTTGGGCAGAAGATGCTTTAGGAAATGTTGGTAATGTCATAGAAGAAATAGACAAAGTAGACTCAACAGCACCAGTAACTACTAAAACATTTGATGGAATTACTTTTGATAGTGATTATTGGTTAAGACAAGATACATGGATTTGTTTAGATGCAGAAGATGGTGGAGATATTTGCCATATCGGAGTATATGAAACATATTATAGATATAGAGTTGATGAAACAACATGGACAGATTGGATTATTTATGACGATTGCTTCCAATTTGATGAAGATTCTATGCATGAAATAGAATTTTATTCAGAAGATTTATTAGGAAATGAAGAAACCGTAACCTACCAAGTTCATGAAGTTGATACAGTGCCACCAACAATTGTAAAATGGGTAAATGATGAAGGATATCATCAAAGTGGAGAAGATATAACTGTTTGTGCAAACATAACAGATCTAAAAGGAACTTTAGACCCAGAAGTATTTGAACCTGGTGTCGGAGTTAATCCAGAAACAGTTATGGCTTACTTTGAAGGAGAAAATCCATTAGACCCAATTGAATTAGAAAGGATTGGACTAACAGATACTTATTGTGCGACTTTCCAACTATACGAATGCGGAGAATGGGAAGTATTTGTAGAAGCTGAAGATTGGCTAGAAAATTATGCATATGAAAATGGTGCTACTATTGTAATAGATGATGTACCGCCATTTCCAGAAGTATTAATACCTCACGCAGGTGATTGGTACCATGATGGAGAAGTTTTCTCTGTTTATGCACCAGTGTTTGATTTTGGTGGGGATGAACTATTCTGTCCACCATGGGATTGCCCAGATTGCCCTGCAAGTGGGGTAGATTATTGTACTTTCTATGCAATTGACTACGACTTTGAAGGAATTGATCCAGAGGACATACAAAATATTTGGGATTTAATAGAAGAACTAATAGATATGGGTTACCAAGTACCAGTTCAAGAATTAGGAACTGTTCCTGCCGTAGATAATATTTGTTCTGGTTATTTACAAATTCCATACGAAAGCGGGCTGACAGATGCTGTATTCCTTGCAGTTGATGCAGTTGATAATGCAGGAAATATGTACTCATGGCTAGCATTAAATCCATGGTTAAGCCCAATAACAATGAACATAGACAATGAAGGACCACAAGTAATTATAACAGATATAGATGGTTTGTCTCAACCAGTAACAAGTGAAGATTTTATAACAGTAAAAGCAGACATAGAAGAATTTGAATCTCAACCAGATGATTGTATGGGAGAAATTTACAAATATGTTGAAATGGAAGACAGAGGTTATGAACTAGTTGATACTGGAATGGTTCTTGACGGAAATGTTATTGGTTATGAGTGTACAATAGCTGATGAGATTCCAACATATGTAGACTCAGAACTTGTAGAAAGTGGAGAATACCAACTTAGGGTTGTTGTTTGGGATAATGAACAAAACACAGGTTATGGCACAACTGGTTTTATTATAGACAACGATAGACCATACATGGGAGTAATCAGCCCAGAATATGAAGGGGTTTACGAAGATATGATTGTGCCTATTGCATTGTATCTAGATGACGAACATATAGGAATCGATGATGAGACTGTGTTAGCAAGAATACATGAAATTGGTTGGTTTGGAATGGACTTTTGTTTCGGCGGTTGTGAAGAAACAGGATGGATTCCCCTAAACAACTTGGGAGACGGAATCTATGGTATAGAACTAGACTTAACTGATTACGGAATGACTGGAGACGTAGAATACAACTTTGACGCAATTGCATGTGACTATTTGTACATTCCAAGTAACGATCCATCAGACCCATTAGGAATTGATATGGAGATGGATAGAAACAACATACACTGCAGGCAAATAAGAAGACATCACGCAGAAGAAGAAGAACCAATCTGTGGAGACGGAATAGTCAACGGTGGAGAAGAATGTGAAGACAGTGGAGACTGCAATGTTGAAGGATATTGCATGGAAGACTGTACATGCTATTATGGACCAGTGTAGGAGAAACAATAAAAAATGAAAAAAATAATATTGTTCATGGTGTTGTTCATGCTTTTTATTAGCATGGCATCTGCCGGACGATGGCCATTAATAGGAGGTTCAGGCCCAGGAAGTTCTGGAGACAATAACAATAATAACCAAGACACAGGTGGAGGAAATCCGGGCGGAAATCCAGGTGGTTCAACTCCAACTGCAACAACAGTCACTGAAATAGAAGAAGAAACAGAAACAACAGAAAACACAGAAGACGAAAACACAGAAACCTTTGCAGATAACAATGAAGGAACAACAGAATCACAAGGTAATTGGTTTACAAACCTAATTACAGGTGCAGCTATTGGTGGTGGTGAAAACGCAGCATGGACAATAGGAATATTAGCTCTGATAATCATAGCAGCGTTTTTAATATACACAGTATTCTTCAAGAAGAAAAAACCTGTAGCAAAACCATTTGAAACAAAAAAATAATTTTTTTTCTTTTTATTAAAATAACAAAAAAATGAAAAAAATATACTTAATATTCATAATAACTGTACTTCTTACAAATTTAATAGCAGCAAGCGAATGTTGTCCAGATTGTGAAACAAGTGTTAAAGTAACTGCAAAAATGCAAGAATTAGAAGTTTCGCATGATCACTCAGTATTATTAATCTATGGAAGAATAAAAAACAAAGAATGTGCAGTAGCAGAAAATGTTTTCTTAAAATTAAATTATAAACCAAATGATTATGAAATGGGTCCAGAAATAACAGTTTTTCCTTTTGAAATCCTTCCAATGGGTTATTTAATGCCATATGGATCAAGACCTTACTTTTTCATAGTTGAATTGGATCATTATTTCCCTTACGGTCCAGTAGAGCCTGGAGATTCAATGGAAACTAAATTCTATGTATCAGCACACGGATCAAACTTCAATAAAGTAAAATCAAAAGTTATGAGTTTCATCCCAAAAGAAGAAGATACCCCCATTGAAATAGAAGAAGAAATAATAGAAAAAGAACCTATTGAAGAAGAAACTAAAGAACCAATAAAAGAAACACCAATAAGCAAAACAATCGAAAAAGTAGACTTAAACAAAGTAAAATTATTTAATTAATTTTTTTCTCTTTTTAAAATAAATTATGAAACAGAAACCTTTAAATATCCATAACATCTAAATCTTAAATATTAAGATTCACGTGTTAAGGGAAAAATGGCAAAAAATATTGAAATTAAAGGACTTTCTGAAAAAGAGATCAAAATAATCTCGGACTTTGAATTTAGAAAAAAATATTACTTCACCCGAGAAGATATTGCCAAACATTTTAAAAACAAAAAAGAGATGATAAATACTTTGTATAATTTAACCAAAAAGAAAAGAATAGTAAGGCTTAACAAAAATAAATACTTTTTAATTCCAATAAGGGCAAGGATTGGAAAATGGACAGATGACCCGTTTATAGTTGTAAATGAAGTCCTTAATGGAAAAGATTATTTTATTGGGGGGTGGGCAGCAGCAAATTACTGGAAATTAACAGATCAAATTCCCTTTAAGTATGATATTTACACAACAAGGAGACAGGGAAATTATAAAATATTGGGAATTAATTTTATTTTTCATAGGACTACAAAAACAAATATAGAAAAAAGAAGTGTAATAAAAAAGGCAAATGGTGATCAATTTAGAGTATTGGCTAAAAAGGAAACTAAAGAATGGATGAAATCAGAAAAATAAGTATGGATGATTTAAAGGAAATCATTGCAAAGAAAGGTTTTACTTTGCCCTGGTTAATAAAGGATTACTATCTTAGTCTGATTCTTTATTTAATAAAAGATTTGGAAGGGATTTATTTCAAGGGGGGAACCGCACTAAACAAAATATTTCTTAAACATTCAAGACTTTCTGAGGATATTGATTTTAGTGTAACAAAAGATGTTAAAAAGTTAAAATTAGAAATTTCTAAAATAATAATAGATTCCAAATTTTTTGAAAAAATTACTTATGATAAATCTGTTGAGGGATTTTTAAGAATAGTTGTTCATTACAATTTGGAAGGTCAAAAAGGCAATATCTTTATTGATTTGAATGAAAGAGCAAAACTAAGCTTGAAACCAGAAAAACATAAATTAAATCATTTTTATTCTAGTCTCATTCCTGAATTTTATGTGAATACTGTTGCAGAAGAAGAGTTAATTGCTGAAAAAATTGCTGCTTGCATTGGAAGAAATAAACCAAGAGATCATTTTGATGTTTATAAGCTAATTAAGGCAGGCATTCCTATTAATTTCAAACTTGTAAAGAAAAAGTGCCATGATTCTGGAACTGAGTTTTCTATAATAAAGATGTTTAATAATGCCAATAAACTGAAAAATAGGTGGGATAAAGATATGATTTCTTTATTGGCTGAACCAATTTCTTTTAAGGAGGTTATACAATTTTTATCAAAACATTTTAAGTTGAAAGAGGAAAAAAAGAAATTAAAAAAATGAAGTCAAAAGATATTTCTCAAACTATTGAAACTGTTAAAAACACTGGAGATTCAGGAGAATAAAAAGTTTAATTTCTTTTTTATTTCTTAAATAAACAACCGATTTTCTGGAATCGAAAGATTTAAAAGATTTTCTTGATTCTCAATTTTTGCAATGGTGGATAATAAACTTAAGAGATTTTTTACAACTGGGCAATATACTTTTGATTATGCAGAAGGAAGTCTTTTTGGATATTTTAAAGGTCTTGCAAAATCTGCTGTTAGAGGGGTTTCTCTTGGTTTTTTAGCAGATACTTTGTTGAATAAATTAACAGATGGAGCGTGGGATAGTACATTTTTAACAGCAGCAGGGGGAATTGTTGATTTTGGGATGTTTGGCATCAGGTCTTTATATGTTTTTGGAATGAATAGTAGAAGTCCTGAAATTTATGAAGATTATAAATCTGTTTCATTAGAAGGAAATTTTAAGGAAATGAGAAAGTTGGCTGGCGAATATAATGAAGAAGAACGATTAAGAAGAGAAACAAACTGAAAACCTTTTGAAATTTCTTTATTTCTTAAAAAATAAATAAACAGCCAATTTGCTGGAATCGAAAGCTTTAAAAGATTTTCTGGGTTCCGTGTTTTAAGGTGATAGGAGATTAAAATGAAAAAAAGAATATTAGTAGAATTAGCAAATACACATGATATAGATGGACTTTTTTCAAAATTAATTGGAGAGCAAATAACTGTAAGAAAAATAACTGGTAGCACTAATTGGATAGAAGTTCTTGCTGTTCAAGGAACACAATATATAGTACTTAATGACCCAACTGATGAAAGCAGAGCAGGAATACACCCTTATGGAACAGATCTTGTTTATTGGGTACATTGTTGTAAAGAGTAATCATAATTTCTTTTTTATTTCTTAAAAAACATATAACACAACAACTACCGATTTGCTGGAATCGAAAGGTTTAAAAGATTTCATAGATTCCCACTTTTACTTTTAAGGGGGTATTAAAATGGCGGAAACTAAAAGATTATCACTAAGTGGTTTTTTTGGATTATTATCTGCGGGTGCTGGGGTAGGTGGATTAACAGCAATAATAGAGAATTTGGGAGAGAGAGCAGTTGTGATGAATGCTTATTTAGCAAACGTACAAGAAATAAATCATGAAACCATTCAGTCTTCATTAGAATTAGCAGGTAGTGTGGGTTATACCGGTGCAGCCATAGGAATGGTAATCTGTGGTATTGCTGGAGTAGCTGCGGCTTACTCTAATTATGTGGCAAACAATGAAAATGTTTTCAAATAATTTCTTTTTTATTTCTTAAAAAACAGCCAGCCCAAATAAGAGAACAATTCTTTTTTGTGCAAAAACGCCTATTAAATGTGCAAAAACTCTTTATACACAAGGTTGATAAAGACATTTTAAATTTCTATTTCATCTCAAATATCATTACTAATTCGTAATAATCAAACAAAAATATTTATAAATCAAATTCTTCTAAAAACAAATGTGTATACTTTCACAATCTTCTTCTGACGTCGATTTAAATAACAAAACTGTGAAAAGGTGTTATTCGGGAAAATAACTAAGAAAAATTCCCTTCTTTTGCCATTTAAGGCTAAATTTTACTTCTATTTGCGAATCGCAACCAAAATTTGGGATAAAACTTCCACGCCGAACGCAACTCTAAACACTTATAACACAAATAAAGCTTACAAAAGTAAATTAGTTAGTGAATTTCAAAAGAACAACTTCTAATCAAACTTATTACTTCAACTTTTTCTTTAACTCTTTATATTCTTTCATATAAAGCTTTATTGTAGGCTTTAAATCGCGACCTTCCTCGTAAGCCTTTAAAGATTCATAATACTCAATTCTATTATTAACACCAATATTGATTGGTGGCAAGCTATGTTTAATAAGTATATTATTTAATAAAATTCTTCCAACTCTACCATTTCCATCTCTAAATGGATGAATATTTTCAAATTGGTTATGAACAACCGCTCCAAGCACTAATCCTGGATATTTTGTTTTATTATTGTTATACCACTCAATTAATTCGCTAAGGAGATGAACTATCCTTGGAGGGGATGCTCCTTCGTGGATAATATTTCCTTTACTATTAATCACAACTACATCTTCACCTTTTTTCCTTAGTTTTCCAGCAAATTGTTCAGAGTTTTTGAATATAATTTTATGTATTTTCTTTATAAATTCTAATGAAATGTGTTCCTTTGTAGTTCTAATATAAGAAATTGCTTCATTCACACCAAAAGCTTCGGCAATATCTTCTTTTGATCTATCTGGCCACTTGTCTTTTTCTAACAAGTCTTTTACTTCTTTTTGGTTTAATTTGCTTCCTTCTATTGCATTAGTATTATAGACAAATATTTCCGAAAATTCTTTCCAATCTTGTTTTGAAAGATGTGTTATTTTTAAAGGAATTTCTTTTTCTAAAGTTTTGATTTCTTCTATTTCTTCCTTAGATAATTCAAAGTGTAAAGGATCTTTTATAATATTATATTTGTGCATTTCTTCTAAGATCAACTTTTCTGCAATTTCTTTCCTTTCATTTAATTTTTCTTTTTTTAAATCCTGGCCCAAATATTTTCTGAATTTATGGACTTTTGATCCCTCCCTATAAGAATGAGCTAAAAAATATTTAATTCGTTTTCCAACTTTCCTTTTTTCAATATGCATAACTATTATTTAGGTGACTACATATTTAAAGGTTTCGGTCTTAGGTGACTACATTTTACTAATTTTGTAGTCACCAAAAATGCAATAAAAGATATTGTGTAATTGGCCACAGGCCAGCCGAGCGCAACTCTAAACAAACATTTAAAAACAATTAAAATAATTAAACTTAAATGAAAAACATCCTAAAACTAATCATCGCATTAGTAATCTGCCAATTAGCAGGCGGAATAGGATCTTTATTCAATATAGTTTCTATATCAACTTGGTACACAACTCTAGTAAAACCAAGTTTCAATCCACCAAACTGGATATTTGCTCCTGTTTGGATATTCTTATTTTTGTTAATGGGAATTTCATTATACCTAATATGGACAAGTAAAGGAAAACACAAATATGCAATAAAATTATTCTCCATCCAATTACTATTAAATGTTCTATGGAGTGCTTTATTCTTTGGCATAAAATGCCCTATATGCGCATTCGTTGAAATAATAATCTTATGGATATTTATCTTATTAACAATGCTAGAATTTTACAAAATCAACAAAACAGCTGGATACTTACTGATCCCTTATCTAGTTTGGGTAACCTTCGCAGCAATCTTAAACTTCTTTTTATTTATTTTAAATTAATCTGAAAAATTGTTAAAAACTAACTTTTATTTTTTCTAATTGGCCACAGGCCAGCCGAGCGCAACTCTAAACACTTAAAACAAACACTTCTTTATGAAGTTTATAATAAAACAAAACTGTGAAAAGGTATTACTAGGGAAAATAACTACGAAAAATTCTCTCCTTTTGCCATTTAAAGGTCAATTTGACCCCCGTTTGGGAATCGTAGACAGAATTTGCCTTTAAAGCTTGTAAAGCACTTTCCTTGCCCTGCGCTGCCTTGAGAGCTCTACACGTAAAAAAGAAAATCTATTTTTTAATGTAACTTTTTTTGTACTTATTACTTTGGTATTTTGGTTGAAAAAAGGAGATTAACCCTTAATAATCTGTACTTATCATTATTTTTATTGGTTTAATATTTACTTTAATTGAAATGTAAGTATAATTTTATTAGTTGTTTTTAGGATAAAATTAATATAAATCACTTTTTACACAAGAACTACTTTATACACCAAGTTTTTTAACCCGGCTTTGTGTAAATAGTTTTAAGTTAGCTTACTTTTACACAGAAAATTGATGAATTGATAAAAAGTTCTAAAAAAGGTTATAGGTCTAGAGCAGAGGTTGTGAGTGATGCTGTTAGAAGGCTATTAGATTCTAAAAAGTAATTCTATTATCAATTTTTAAAATAACTTATGGAGGTTCTAAAATTGAATAGAAAGCTTTAAAATATTTGAAATTTAAGAAAGAAGTATGTCTAAAAAAGAAAAAACAAAGAACATAACTGGCTGGCTGTTATTTTTTATTATAACCTTAGTGATAATTAGTCCTTTTCTAAATCTTTATACTCTTTTTACACAACTAGAATCTTTGGGATTTGCTAGCATAATAGAATCATTGGCAATGGTAAGTTTGTTTATTTTAGCAGGTATATTCTTATGGAAGAAAAAACCATATGCTTTAAGATTCGCAAAGGTTTTCTTGATTACCCAAGGAGCCATAAATGTAGGCATGTTCTTTTTTTATTCTTATTCTCCTAAGGCTAATTTATTTTCATTTTTTGGTTATTTCCTAGTATGGGCCCTTTACTTATATAATTCAAAAAAAGTGAAAAAGATTTATGGTAATTTAAAAGAAAAGTCATCTGGCCTTCAAATATGGCCAATTCTTGCAATTATATATGCATTTATATTTAATATTTTTGGGATAATTTTTTCTGTTATTGCATTAATTAATATTTCAAAGAATAAAAAATTAAAAGGTTTTGCATTGTCAATAGTTGCTTTAGTAATTTCAATTATAGTCTTTGGGGGGTTCTTAGCATATGGATTTTTAGCAGTTATCAATGAAGGTTCAGGAGTGCCTGAAGAGATTGAAATACCCTGCCATGATTATTGTTATGATGTTTCTGGTGCTGTAGAGTATAGTATGGAATATAATGTTATAGAAGAAAGTTATATGTGCTCTTGTTTAGATGAATTTTCGGGTGTTATAGAGCAAAAAGTATATCCCTATATCCAAAATTAAACATTTTTTAACCCAAAACCTTTATAAAACAAGGGCATTATTAGTTTTTTTGTAATAAGAATCAGTTTAGGGGTGTTTAAGGGGCTAATGAAATGAAACTTGTAATCAATATTCCTTGTTATAATGAAGAAAAAACTCTTCCTTTAGTTTTAAGAGAATTACCTAAAAAGATTAAAGGAGTAAGTGAGATAATAGTTCAAATCGTTGATGATGGTTCTACAGACAAAACAGTTGCAGTTGCTAAGAAATTAGGCGTTAAAAACATAATTATTCATAAGAAAAACAAAGGATTAGGCATTGCCTTTAAACATGGAATGCAAGCTGCTTTGGATTTAGGGGCAGATATCTTTGTTAATACTGATGCAGACAATCAATACCCTTCTAAGTACATTCCAGCCCTAGTTGAGCCTGTTGTTAAGCAAAGAGCAGATTTAGTCATTGGAAATAGAAAACCTTGGAAGGTTAAGCATTTTTCACCATTAAAAAGAGGACTTCAATGGTTTGGTAATGGGCTTACTAGGAAGATTTTGGGTAGTAATGTTCCAGATACAGTTTCAGGTTTTAGAGCTTATAGTAAAGATGCAATGTTAAGGATTAATGTTGTTACAAAGTTTAGTTATGTTTTAGATACAATAATGCAGGCAGTTCAAAAAGATCTAAGAATAGAATCTATTGAGATTAGTACAAATGCTCCAACAAGAGATTCAAGATTATTTAAAAATATTTTTCAACATATGCAAAAGTCTGGAGTGAATTTGATTAGGATATTTTACCTTTATGAGCCTTTGAAGACTTTTCTTTATGCTTCATTAGTTCCTTTTGTTTTAGGTTTAGCATTATTGATTAGGTGGTTTTACTTTTATTTTAATAACTTAGGGGGAGGAAATCTCCAATCTTTGATTATGTCTTTGATATTATTGATTACAGCTGGTTTATTGTTTGGATTAGGTATTATAGGAGATTCAATGAAAGCAAATAGAATGTTAATAGAAGATACTTTGTATAGTTTAAAAAAGAAAGATTATGATGTGAGGAAGTGAAAGAGATTGAAAATTCTTTTTCTGACAAGAAAATATCCTCCAACAATCGGTGGAATGGAAAATTATAGTTATAATCTTGTAAAATATTTTAAAAAAATAAACAATGAAACTTATTTAATTGCTAATACAAAGGGAAATAAATTTATTCCATTATTTATGTTTGGTTCTTTTTTTAAAGCATTATATTTAATTTGGAAAAATAAAATAACTGTTCTTCATTTAGGAGATGGTATGCTTGCATTTGAAGGAAAACTTATAAAGAAATTAACAGGAGTTAAAACAATAATAACTATTCATGGATTAGATATAACCTATAAAAATAGGCTATATCAAAAAATTATTCCAAAATCAATTAATAAATTAGATAAGGTAATTTGTGTAAGTAACAATACTAAAGAACAATGTATTAAAAGAGGAATTACAGAAAATAAAATTGTTGTGCTTCCAAATGGGATAAATCCAAAAGAATTTGTTTTAAAAGGTACAAAAAAAGAATTAAGAGAAAAATTATCTAAAAAATTGAATCTTAAATTAGAGAACAAAAAAATTTTATTAACCACCGGGAGATTAGTTGAAAGAAAAGGTGTTTTTTGGTTTGTAAATGAAGTAATGCCCAAATTAAGTAAAGATTGGATTTATTTAGTTTCTGGAGAAGGAGAAGATAGAATCAAGATAGAGAAATCAATTAAAAAGAATAATTTAGAAAAACAAGTTTTTTTGTTGGGAAAAACAGACTTTGATACCTTAAAATTGCTTTATAATTCAGCAGATTTGTTCATTATGCCAAATATATCTGTTGAAGGGAATATAGAGGGTTTTGGGATTGTAGCAATTGAAGCAGGATCTTGTGGGTTACCAGTTATTACTTCCGGAATAGAAGGGATAAAAGATGCTATTATTAATGGAAAAACTGGTTATTTAGCAAAAGAAGGAGATATAAAGGAGTTCATAAATAAAATAAACCTCCCAAGTTTAAATAAAGAATTAGTAAAAAAAACTACCAAAAAAAATTTTGATTGGGAAAGAATAATCAAAGAATATAAGAAGGTTTTAGAATGAACAAAATAAAAAATTTATGTTTTTTTTCATTTATTGGTTCAGATAATTTAGGAGATGAAGCAGTTTTTTATTCGATGATTACTAATTTTAAAAATACAAACCATCATTTAAGTGTAATTTCAACAAATCCAGATAAAACTAAAAAATTATTAAAAGATTTGGATATTAGAAAATTAAAAATAATTAATGTTAAACATAATTTAAATGTTATTAAAGTAATAAAAAAATCAGATATTTTTATTTGTGGGGGTGGAGGTATTATTCAGGATCAAACGAGTATTTTCAATCTCCCTTTTTTCTTATCTAAAGTTTTTTTAGCAAAATTTTTTAAAAAAACAATAATGTTTTATGGAATAGGGGTTGGTCCCCTTAAATCTAGATTAAGCAGATTATTAACAAAAATCGGTCTAAATTTTGCGGAAATAATTACTGTGAGGGACAATAAGTCTAAAAAAATTTTAATAAATTGTGGGGTTAAAGAAAAAATAATTAATGTAACTGCAGACCCTGCAATTTCCATTAAAAAAAGTTTAAAAAAAGAAATAAGTTTGTTAACGCTAAATAAAAAGATTAATTCGGAAAAGTTAATTATGGTAATTTGTTTAAGACATTGGTTCGATACGTATAGATTCATGCCGGTAAAATTAGTTAAAGCTTTGGACTTTCAAACTAAAAAAGATAAAAAGAAATATGAAAATTTTATTAATGAAATTAGCAAATTTTTGAATTATTGTAATGAAAAATTAAAATATCAATTAATTTTCCTACCATTTTGGATAAATCGAGATAACAAAGTTCATAGAAATATTATTGATAAATTAGATAATAAAAAAGATATTTATTTATTAAATAAAGAGTACTCCCCAAGTCAAACAAAAGGGATAATTCAAAAGGCAGATTTTGTTTTAGGAATGAGGCTCCATTCATTAATTTTAGCAACAACTAGTAAGACCCCTTTCATTGCAATAAACTATTCACAAAAAGTAAGAAATTATCTAAAAATGTTATTTTCAAAAGACTCTTTGGTGGATAAAATTTCAGTAAATCCAGAAAATTTTTCATCTGAAGAACTAATAGAAAAATTAAATTTTATTCTAAAAAACAATACATTCACTTCAGAAAATTTTAAAAAAAATTTTAAGAAATTATTAAAAAAAGAAAAAGAAAATTTTATTTATTTGAAAGAGGTAATTAATAAATGAAAAAAGACAATTTTATTTATCTGGGGATTTTTATAATTTTATTGGTTATATGCGGAATTTTTATCCATAGTGGGGTGAATCATGGATCCGATTACGGCAGAATTTGGCAAACTGCCAAAATGTCCATAGAAGAAGGGCCTTTTTATGCATTAAATACATTTATGCCTATTAGTTCCACTTATCTTTACTCTATTTTTTTATCTTTGTTTGGATTCGGTTTTAAAATAACTTTCATAAATTTAATATTTGCAGCACTGTCCATTTTATTATTATTCAGTATAATCAAAAAGTTAGACATTTCTAAAAAAATCCCAATTTTTTCATTAGTATTTTTGCTTTCTAGCACATTATTTTTTTATGAATTAGTGGATCCAAGGCCATATCTCATGGCAAATTTTTTTATTTTGATGTCTATCAATTTATTTTTAAATTATCTAAAAAACCCAGGAAAAAGATATTTATTTTTATCGGCACTTTTTTTAGCATTGTCAGTATATACGCAAAACCTTTTTATAATTGGATTGCTGATACCCGGTTTTTATTTTTTAATTAGTAGATTAGGTAGCAATAAAATGAAATTTTTAGATATAATTTATTATTATTCATTTATTTTATTAATTTTAAGCCCGTGGTTAATCTATAGGTTTATAATTGCAGGATTTGATTTTTATAGAGCCCCATTAACTTGGATGTATCAGGAAAACTATTGGTCTAAATTAAATATAGATCTATATTCTAGGCCGATTCCAAGATCGTGGGAATATTATAAATACTTCATAAATAATATCAAATTTATTTTTCCACTTTCTTTTTTGTTAATTTCGCTATTTTCATTTTTTAAAAAATTAGATAAATATTATTTATTCATTTTATCTTGGGCAGCCATATTTACTTTACCCATAATTTTAGGCAAAATTCCTGCAGAGGAGAGATATTTGTTTCCATTACTTTTCCCATTTTTAATCCTAATTGCATTGGGAATGCACGTCATATATAAAAAATACATAATTAAACTTAATAAACTAACCAAGATAACAATTTTAATTTTTGTATTAATTTTGGTTATGTCAAATTTTATCATAATTTCTGAAAACATCCAAACCAAAATGGATAAAAAAGAGAAAGATCTTTTGGATTTAAGGGAATTTAAAGAAGAAATTGTTCCAAATAAAAATATTTATTTTAGATCTCATTTAATTGCCCCAATCTTTCCAAATAACAAGGTATATTCTATAACAGATTTAGAATTAAAAGATGCAATAGATTTAATTGGATGGGAATCTGAAAAAGAAGTGAACATGGTAATGATAAAATATAATCTTAAATATTTAATTTTGTACAAATCAGAATATTGGGAAAAAGATTTCCATGTTTGGATAACTATGGCTAATGGAAGAACCCCAAAACATTATATAAAAATAGAAAATTCAAATTGTTTTAGCAAAATTAATGAATCTAAAGATTATAAATTATATAAATTCGTATGTTAAAATGAAATTTAAAATTAAAAAGCACATTGGTATACTTGTTTTAGTAACAATAGTAATACTTTTCGTAGATTATCTAAAAAATCACATAAAAGACTTCCAACAACTTTCATTAGTAAATCCAATATATATTTTGATTTTGGCAATAATTTTTATATTTTATTTATCCTTAAACGGTATTTTATTAAAAACCTTGATGGAACCATTTAATATAAAACTTAAAAATTTAGAAGCTTTCGGATTATCAATAATAACTAATTTTTATAATTATATAACCCCCTTTAGGGGTGGAGCGGGGGTTAGAGCGATTTATCTTAAGAAAAAACATAATTTTTCTTATGTTCATTTTTTTGCCACCCTTTCAGCAATTTACATTCTCATTTTTCTAATTGGTAGTTTAGGGGGATTAATTAGTATGGGCTACATTTGGTTAAATTATGGAATTTTTGATTATTTAATATTCTCAGTCTTTTTGATTTTCTTTTTGTTCTTACTTTTAATCATTTTCTTTTCACCAAAACTATCTAAAAGAAAAAATAAATGGATCAATAAAGTCATTGAAATAATAAATGGGTGGCAGTTAATTAAAAGTAATAAAAAAATTATTATAACAACATTAATAATTTCATCATTACAATTAGTTTTAATGTCCATGAATTTCTGGATTGCTTACCGCTCATTTGGAATAGAAATTGAATTTTTCAAAGCATTATTCATAGCATCAATTAACTCTCTTTCAATGCTTTTGGCTATAACACCAGGAAACTTAGGAATTGGAGACGCAATTAATGTATTCTCTGCTGGGTTGGTAGGTATAGGGGTAGCCGGGGCAATAGGGGCAACAGTTTTGAGAAGGGGGGTAACCCTTTTAGTGATCTTCATTATGGGCCCAATCTTTTCATATATCTTATTAAAACATAACCCAAACAAACAAAAAAATGAACACGAAAAGAAATAAAAAAATAAAACCTTTTGAAAAAGAAATCAAAAATAGTCTTGATGAAGCTATTGATTATATCAAAGAACCCAAACACATCAAAATATTAAAAATTTTAGTTGTTTTAATTGTAATAGGGCTCCTAGGATTTCTTATTTATAATAACATTCTAATAAGCAAAGAATTTAATTATTTTTATGATATTGGGGGGGAAAGAGATACTAAAAAGCCTTATTTGATTCCCGCAAAAAGAGTTTCCGATATAATTGTTGAAGAGGGGGTTAATTATAGAAACTTGACAGGACATTTAGTTTATTTTGATGTTCTAGTAAGTAGGGGTGCTGAGAATATAAATATAGAAGCCAGATATAAAGAAAATTTTCCAGAAAAAGCTAAATTTTACATCGGGGCGAGAGATAGAGAAGAGTGGCATTATAAAAATAGTAAAATTTATGATTCTAGAGAATATAATCAAACTGGAGACTGGTCAATAGCAAAAACAGGGTTTAGTATAGAAGAAGACAATATTTCCATTATGAGGGGTAAATTAATTTTAGCTTTTAATATTCCTTATTTAGATCAAAACGAAACAGAATATGCAAACTACATAAATAATTATATTCCAATAGATTACATCAACCTTACAATATATAAGCCAGGGATGATTGAAAGAATAAAGCGCGGAGAATCATTTTTAGAGGCATTAAAAGGAGTTATGAATTAAGATGAAACTATTATTTAAATCACATAACGCATCACTTGTAAGCCATGCATTTCAAACAATTTTGGTTACATATTTAATTCTATTCTTAATAGAACAAACCTGGGCAGGATTCGTTTCAACATACTTAAATTTAAACTATTTACTTATAGCAGTAATTATCCTAGGAATTCTAGACCTCTTTTCAGAGCATCCAAAACAGAAAAAACAAAAAACAACAAAAAAAGATTATATTTTAATAAGTTTACTAGGAATCATAAGTTTTGCAATAATAAAATACAAAACAATTGATTTAGGTTGGCTAAGTTGGACAATCTCAATCATAGCAGGAATATTAATCATATTATTAAGTTTATTAATATTAGAAGAAGATGAAACAAACAATACAAAATAGTTTTTACCAACTATTAACAATATACACAATTTTAGTTCTATTAATTAGTTTAAACTTATTTTGGAAATATTCCTTACAAATGAGTATATTTGCAATAATAGTAGCAATTTTAGGAATATCAACAATAACTAAAGAAAAACCTTCTAAACCTAAAAAAATACATATTTGGTTATTCATCCTGGCAATAATAACGACAATAGCACTAAGAGTAATACCTTACCTAAAAAACCAAATTCCATTAGGATATGATGCAGGAATTTACAAATATGCAATTGAAAGCGGATTAAGCAATGCAGACAAGTGGATAGTTACTCAAGTAACAATGGAACCATTCTTTTTATACCTGATGGAACCACTAAAATTATTCTTTTCATCACAAACACTTCTAACTTACGGATTCATTGCTTTCTGCCTAATCTTAGGATTAGCAATATATTTAACAACAAAAGAATATTTCAACAAAACCACAGCAATAATAGCCTTCCTAATCTATTCAGTATCAATTATCCAATTTCTAACATTTAATTACATGTACTACAGAAATGTAATAGGATTAACATTAGCATTATTTTCAATTTATTTTTTAAAGAAATCAGAAAACAATCCAAAATTAATTTACCTATTCATCTTGCTAGGAGCATTAACAGGAGCAACACACAGACCAACTTTCTACATTTTTGGCTTAAGCTATTTAGCTTATGCCTTAACATCACCATATAAAGATAAATACAATTTCAATATATTAAAAAAGAATATAATAAACGGAATCCTAATACTAGTAATAACATCATTATTCTACCTAGGAAGATTTAAAGAAGCAATTTTCTCAATTTTACCTTCTGTTTTTCAAGGTTTCATACAAACAGGACAATCACCAGGAACATTCATAAACTTCCTAACATACCAATACTCAACATTAGCATACTTACCATTTGCATTATTAGGATTATTCACATTAATAAAAAACAAAAAACTAAATATTCTTTTCTTCTGGACAATAATAACAGCAATAATAGTATACTTCCAATTTTTCTTCTATAACAGATTCATAATACATCTAGACATAGCATTAATTATACTAGCAGCATACGGATTCTCAATAATAATAAAACACAAAAAGAAACTAGGAATAATAATATTAATCCTAATGCTCTTCTCAGCAGCTTTCGTAACATTTAACGAAGCAACACACACATACCCAGAAATAAAAGAAGAACTACAAACAATAGAATACCTAAACAATACAGAAGAAAACGCATATGTAATGGCCACATCATCAATATACTCACTATGGGTCCTAGGATACAGTAATAGAAAGACAATCGCTCCAGGCTTATTTGATTACAATCAACACAATGAAGCACAATGGAATACGTTCTGGACAACAACTAACATAAACGAAATAAAGACATTCCTAGACGTTTACGAAAAACCATTATACATTTTCATAGGTCAAAAACAAAAAGACAACCTAGCTCAATTTAATACTTGTTTTGAAATCTACAAGAAAGATTTAAATAATAAGATTTACAAATATACATGTTGAAAATGAAGAAAAAAGCAAAGAAAGTCAAGAAAAGAGTAGCTAAAAAATCAGCTAAGAAAAAGGTAATTAAAAAACCAAAGAAAGAAAATAAAAAGAATTACATAAAAGGAATTATAATAGCAATCCTAACCTTAATAATTATCTCATTAGCAATAGGTTTCTTTACAACTTTAAACTACCTAGAAGCATTTAGAATAATCTTTGGATCAGTTTACGTTCTTTTCCTTCCAGGATTTATATTCACATATGTATTCTTCCCAAAAACAAGAGAAACTAAAGAAAAAGGCTCAATAGATTGGATTGAAAGAATAGCATTAAGCTTCGCATTATCAATTGCAGTTGTTCCATTAATAATATTCTACTTAAACTTAGCAGGAATACCAATAAACACTTTAAACTCTTTCTTAACAATACTGGGAATAATAATTATTTTAGTAATAACTTTAAGAATAATTAATCGCTCATCTCGTTGATAGTCTCGCAATCATTTTAGTTTAACATCTTTTTGCACTTCAATTAAAACATAATATCCCATCTTATCAGAACCTATTCTTTTAATTATTTTTTCTTTCATTAGTTTGGTTAAATCTCTCTTTAATGTTCCTAAGGGGGTTTTCAAATTATTAACCAACTCTTCTCTTTTTGCATTATTATGAATTTTGATGTAATTTACAATTAGTGTTTGCCTTTTTTCAGATTCACTTACTGGCTCACTTACTGGCTCACTTACTGGCTCACTTACTGGCTCACTTACTGGCTCACTTTTTATTATTACGAAAAAATCTTTTTCAGTTAATTTAAACTCCACACTATTTTTATTTTGTTCACAACTTTCTTTTATTCTTTTAATCCCAGTACCAACTCTTTCCATAAAAACAGTCCTAGACAGTAAATCTGCAATTAATCTGTTTCTTAACCTACTTCTTGTTCCAAATTCTTTTTTAGAAACTAATGAATTTCCAGGATTATTAATTATTAATTCATCTTTTAATTTTTCAATAGCAACCTCGCCATTATCAAAATAATCTCTGTGGACAACTGCATTAACAATTGCTTCTCTATAAGCTTTTTCAGGGAACTGAGGATATTCTTTTCTTTTACTCCCAATTATTTCAAATCTAACTGGAACACATTCATTAAGATATTGTATGGCAAATTCTATGTTCCCAACAATTCCCCTATCAACTTCTTTTTTATCAAGTATGTCAATTCGTTTATTTCCTTTAAACCTAACACATCTTATTTTAGAATTTCCTATGTATTTGTATGGCTCTTTTGCAAAAAATAAAACTCCTGCATTAGTCATCCCTTTTTTAGTTAATAACTTTAAATTTTTTAGAATATCTTTTTTGTCTAAATTATTTGAAATTCTCGCAAGTTTTAAATAATAATTAAATTTCTCATCATCAAAATCTTCAAATTTAAAATCAGAGCAAATTTGCTCATCAAATCTAATTTTACCTGATTTTATGCTTAAATCAATTATTTGGTTTCTGTTCATTTTCTGAGAATTTGCATTCATTCTCATGTAAAAACCATCTGAGCAAGAATAAGGTTTATCTTTGCCTTCGGCAATATCAATTATTAATATTTTTTCAAATGATTTTAATTTAATAATTATAGAAGGGTCGCAGTTTCTCGCGATATCCTGAATTTGTGATTTAAGTTTATTTGTTAAGTTTATTCCTTTGATATTATTTTTGTCATTTATTCCCAAAAAGATTTTTCCTCCGCTAGCATTGGCAAAAGCAACAATCTCTTGAGCAATCTTTTTGTCTAAATTTTCTTTAAACTCAATAAATTGTCCCTCTCCTTCTTGCAATACAAATCTTAATTCTTTTTTATCCATATTCTACATTATATCTGGCCATATTTGGCCAATGTTGGCCATTCTTTTCTTACTTAAAGTTTGAATAATATCTTCCATTTTTATTCACTTGTTAATGTTTCAATAAATTATTTAATTGAACTATAAATTCATATATGGACTAAGTAACATATAAATCTTTTGATTGAAGAATTTGATAAAGCATCTTATATTAATTCATTAATAAACATATAAAGCAAATCCCCTAAAGAGAGTAAAAATAAAGAAACATTAATTTTTCTTTTTAATTCTTTTTTTTCTATAAAATACAAAGTAAAACAATAAACCTAAGATTACAATTAAACCAACAACAGTTAGAGCTGTTGAAGTATTAGTACCAAACAACCCATCCATTATTGCTGCACCTGTAATTCCTTCAAAACCAGTATCTGGAGTAGCTTCTTGTGCAGTTATTTCTTCTATAACCTCTTCAGTTTCTTCTTCAACTAAGGCTTCTTCCTCAACTAAAGGTTCTTTAGTATCATTAATTCTCCCGCCAGAAGTAAATCTTGAACTTCCGCCACCGGTAGTTACTGCTGCAGGCAATACTTCAGCACAACCATCTATATTGCTCCAATCACTCCAAGCTCCAGTAGGAGGACATACACATCTGTTTCCTTCCCAAACTCCATTAGTATTTTCACAAAGAGTAATAGGTGCAATTACACATTCCCCCGTAGGAATTAAGCAAACTTCATCATTTTCAATATCACAATCTGAATCTTGATTACATTCACCACACCCCACATTTCCATTCCAAACAGTTAAGTCTGGACATTCACAATGAGCATGATCTGTAGGAGTATTTGCTCCCATCCAAATTCCATTTGTATTCAAACAAAGTTGTTCATCATTTACATTTCTACCTTCTAAAACAGCAAATTCTGTAAAATGAGTTATTTCAAAAGTTAAAGTGTTTGCAACTGTATCAACAATGGTTGGAATTTCAATCCAAGAGCTACCATCATGATAAGAAACATAAAGATTATTTTCATCTGCATTAGCAACAAGTAATTCTTCCCTAGTGTAAGGCAAAGTAATTGTAATTGCCGGATCAAAAATAGTCCCATCAGCCCCAAAATCAAAAGTCTTTCCTACTAATTTTACATTTCCAACCTCAGGACTAACTGTTGGTTGTACTAATTGTCCTGTAATTGAGGTAACTCCTCCAGGAACATTTGGAATATCTAAAATAGCACTACTATAATCTATTGAAGCAGGAGTTCCAGATACAACACTAAATGACTTTTCATAAGATGTAAAATCAAAAGTTGTTGAACCTTCGAAATAAACATAACCATTGGATGGCTCACCAAAAACAGTAGCTTTAACATTTACTGTTTTTTCAACAAAGAATCCTGGAAGTTTTGAAGCATCTATAGTTAAACTGTAAGTTATTGTTCCTGGACCACTATCTGACCCATATCCATAACCATATCCAAAGTCCTGATAATCAGGATTACCAACTGACCCATATCCATATCCATAGCCATAACCACCATTTAAATTAGAAATTTCAACTGAATTAACAGTTAAAAAACTACAATCATTTGTATTATCAGAATTAATCTTACAACTAAAATAATTTTCACCATCATTAAACATAAGATTTGTATAGTCTATTGGTAAAAACTCACCATCATTAACAGTAACTACAATCTCAAAGTCTTCTGTAGAATAATCAGAAAAATCAATATTATCCAAATCACCAATATTTACGCCAATAGCCTCTGCAGGCCCTAAAAACAATAGAATACTGATTACAAAAAAAGTTAACATAATACTAGTTAAATGTCTTTTTGCTTTCATTTTGATATGTCTATATATATATACATATATGCATTATCCCTCTTTTTATAAACTTTTCGGTGACAACACTTAGTAACAACATCTTTTGCATTACAAAACACCCAATTTTCTTTTTTTGAGCAAAGCTCTAGAAAGACTTAAAAACAACAACCAATTCTACAAAAAAATGCAAAAATCAATAGTAGAACTCTTCACAAGCGTAACATGTCCACATTGTCCTAGATCTATCCTTATGCTTAAAGAATTAGAAAGAGATGACATAGAACCAGTTTTCCATTCTGTAAACTCAAGCAATGGAAGAGAAAAAGCAGAAGAATATAAAATTCTCTCAGTACCAACATTCATAATAACAGGACCAAAAATAACAAATAAAATAGGATTAAAAAGTCCTTCATTAGAAAAACTAAATGAGGCAATAGACATCTCACAAGGATTAAAAGAATTCCCTAAAAAAAGATCATTTTGGGATATATTTAAAAGAAAGTAATTCTAAATAAAAACATGGCAAAATGCTCATTATGCGGAAAAAGAATTGAAACAACTTTTCTAGGTAAAATTAGGGGAACTTTTTATAAGGGAAAACCAGTATGTCCAGAATGTCAAAAAACTGAATTAAATAAAAAAGTTGAAATTCCAAAATAAGCCCTTGTAGCTTAGTAAATAAGAAAAGTTTATAAGGAAAGAAGATAACCCCTTTTTAAGCCCTGATAGCTCAGGCAGTTAGAGCAGCAGATAAAAAAGCTGAATCTCGTAAACTGCAGGTCGAGGGTGCGAATCCCTCTCGGGGCTTTTTATTAAAATGACTAGAATCTATTTTAAAGAAGAAAAAGTAAGAAAAAAATTCTTTACAGATGTTTTAATCAATTCTAATTTCAAAACATGGAAAGAATTAAGAATTAATTTAAAGATTTCAAAAACCGCTTTAGAAAATTACAAAAATGGAAAATTAACTATACCTGGAGATTTTTATGAAAGTATTATTACCTTTTTACCTAAAAAATTAAAAGAAAGTTACAACACCCAAGTTTATTCAAAAAAAGACAACTGGGGGGCAATAGAAGGCGGAAAAAAAAATTATGAAAAAAACAAATGGATATTTGAGTTAGGTAGAAAAAAAGCATTGAAATCAATAAGAAAAATACACCAAATTTCTGATGCAGAAATAAACAAAAATTTCGAATTAGATTTTTATGAAGTTATAGGGGCATTTATTGGAGATGGATTTTTTAATAAATATGGGAGCTCTTACATTATTCAATTTGCGGGAGATTCAAGATATGATTTTGATTATTATAAAAATAAAATTATCCCGGTGATATCTAGATTATTTGATAGAAAACCATTCATAAGGACAAAAGGAAACTGTATGTGGATTACATTTAATTCAAAAAAACTTTTTTATGTACTAATAAAAAGATTTCATATGCCAAAAGGAAAAAAGGTTTACACTGTTAAAATCCCCGAGGAAATTTTAAAAGATAAGAATAAATTAATTTACACATTAAGGGGTATTTTTGATACAGATGGATGTATTTTTGTGGACAAAAGAAAAACTTACAAAAAACTTTATCCCAGAATAGCATTGCAATTAACTAATAAACCTATTATAGAACAAATTTATCTTGCACTGAGCTCTTTAAATATAAAATGTGGTATATCAGAGAAAACAAGAGGTAACGCATATACAATCCAAATAAATGGTTTTAAAGAAGTAAAGAAATACATAGACACAATTGGTTTTTCAAACGAAAGACACCTTAATAGGATAAAACACTTTTCGTAAAGTGGATATCCCAGGTTCGAATCCTGGCAGAGGCTTTATATAATAACCTTTAAAGAGCCATCCATAATGCATTGCGTTTTGCAACAATTCCATCAATTTCTTGGATATATAATCTTAAAGCTTCATCAGCTTCAATATCTCCCCCCAATCTTTCAGAATATCTTTCAGTTAATTTTGAAGTAAATCCCAAACTCTCCCCGCCTTCAGGGGTAAAAACACTTCCATCTACCATTCTTACTGGGCCTTCACTAACTAAAACCATTCTAAGTAAATCGTGTTTTGGGTTTATAGCCCTTAAATCTTTTTGTGCTTCTTTAACAGCTTTTACATAATTCATTTTTGATCCTCCATTAAATCTTATTTTTAGTAATCTCCCAAATTTATAAATCTTTCTATTTGTAACCACTGCTAAGAAACAACATAACCGAAACACTTATATACTATAGAATATAGGTTTTAACTACCTTAGTTAAGGGAGGGAAACAAAAAATGAATAAAATATTAACAATATTAATGATTTTCATACTTTTAATAGTTCCACTTGCAGCTTTAGCTCAAATGGATTCAGAAGTTGAAAATCCAAATGAAACTGTTGAGGAACCAGTAGAAGAACTTCAAGAAGATGAAGCATGGTTCCCAGAAGAAGAAACTAGTGATGAAACTACTGAAGAAGAGGCTGAAGAAGAAGGAACTCAATGTACTGAAGGAATTGGCGCAATTGAGCCTTGTTATGCAGGATTTAGATTTGTTGAATGCGTAAACGGATATTGGAATGTACATGTACCTACAATAGGAAGTTGTAATGTAGAATGTATTGAAGATTCAGATTGTTTAAGGGAACAAGTTTGTATGGAAGAAATCTATAAATGTGTAGTTGTTGAACAAGAAACTGAAGGACCTCAAAAGGAAAATCCAATTGAAGACGTACCTTTTTGGGATCCTACAAAAGAACAACTTTGTAAGGACACAGGCGGATCTTGGGTAATTGAAGTTACTACAGAAGACGTAGAAGAAGCTCATTGTGACTGTGGAGAAAATACTTGGAACAATGTTGAAGGATGTCAAGTTGTAGAAGATTCTAATGACAATGATGACAATGATAATGACAACGATAATGACAATGGAAGTCACACTTCAGGTAGAGGGGCTATTAGAATTTACAGAGAACAAGAAGCTGAAGAAGAAACTCCAGTTGAAGAAGAAGCTACTGAAGAGGTTATAGAAGAAACAACTGAACAAAAAGGTTTCTTAAACCAAATTACAGGTTTTTTCGGAGCATACGGAGATAAAGTAAGTCAAGAAGCTAGTTACTTTTTATACCCACTTTTAGGTATTTTACTAGTTGGTTTAGTTATCTTTGGTGTTAGACAAGTTTCTTTACATTAAATTTTTTCTTTTTTTCTTTTTAATTAATTCTTAGAATAAAAACTTTTATAAATCAACTCTTTCTCAGATTTTACTATGTCGGGGTGCCGGAGTCTGGAAAAAATCTCCATGAGAAATTATGAGATATTCTAGCGGGCAGGTCCGGATTAACGAAAGGTGATCTGGTGCTAAACTTAAGTTTTCCAGGAAAAAAGAAATCCTGTGGCTTAGTGCCTACGAGGGATATCTAAACATTTGATTGTTGGATACTCGAATTCAAATCCCTTCCCCGACATATTTTTTTCTTACACTGTGACAAAGTTATATAACTATAAAAAACCCAATTAGTTAATTTTAAAAATAAGTACATTATTGTAATTCTTATTGCCTCAGTGGCTTAGCCTGGTAGAGCACCGCATTGGTAATGCGGAGGTCGGGGGTTCAATTCCCCTCTGAGGCTTTCAAAACCTTTAAAAACCCCTTATTTTACCTGTCTAACAATGGATATCAAAAAACAATACAAAAAAATAGAAAATAAATTCAAATTACCTAATTTTGATAAATTCGATAAAGAATTTGAGATATCTACCTTAGATACAGATGATTTTCTATTAAGAAATGTAAGAAGAAGAATGAACAATAAACTAACTTTCTTTACTCAAATCTTTGACACAATTTTATTTCCAAATCCAAATTCATTAATTTCAATGCACGAATCAAAATCTTGTTCAGAAGAAGAAAAAATCGAAATAATGAAGTTCTACAATAAATTAATGATTTTAGAAAGAGAAGCACTTTCCTTTGATATTGAACCAGATGACAAAAAAGAAGCAGAATTCATAAACAAACTTTGGAAACAATGGACAGAGATAAAAAAAGAAACAAATAAATTAGTTGAAAAAATGAAAGAATCTTGGAAAGACGAAGATAAGAAAATTAAGAATCATTATTTTGGCTAAAGAAAATTATATAAACACTAATTCTTTGTTTAATTACATGAATAAAAGAGGCCAATTTTACTTAATCATAGTTTTAGTTCTAGCTTTTTTAATCTACGGAGTTACTGGAAAAACAAATAGCATAGAAAAACCAATTTTATTTCAAGATTTTTCAGATCTTTCAGAAAATTATGTTACTGAATCAAAAAATATTGTCAATGATGCATTGTACAGTAACAGTCTAAATGTAGCAACAGATTTAGATTCTTTCACACAAGAATTTTTAGTTTATGCAAAACAAAAAAATCCTTCAGTAGGAATTGTTTACGTTTATAAAGAAGGAATAGATGTGAGGGTAGCAAATTATTTAGATAATCCAATTGCAACATATGATCGAACAATTTCCGCTGCAAATCAAGAAGTAGTAGAAAGAGTAGTTTTTAATGTAGGTGGAAAAGAATTCGTACACCAAGTTCCATTAAAATTACAGGACTTTGGAACAGAATGGTATACTTCATCTGGAGGCCTAGTACCACTACAAATTAGTGTAGGGGGAATTTTACATAATTTTGGAGATTTTTCTGGAACTGGTCCAGAATTTAAAGTGCTTGTTAGATCAGAAACAACTGAAGATACATTCGATATAGGAAATGTAGACCAAGGAATCACATACTCGCCACCATCAAAAGATTTAAATAATGTAATTCAAATTTACAGATCATAATGAAAAAGAGAGGCATAACACCATTAATTGCATGGGTATTATTATTTGGTTTCGCCGTAGCAGCTGGAGCTTTCATTTATGGTTGGGTGGGAGATTGGCTCCCAGGAATACAACTACAAGCAAAACCAGAACTTTATTGTGATGATGTTCAAATTTCTTTTGAAGATTCTTGTAGGCTTCTGGATGGGGGGGAAAGTAAAAACCTAAACCTAACAATTAATAATAAAGGAAGTTTTACAATAACAAGACTTACTGTTCAAAGAACTGCAGGAGCAACAGGTTCTTGTTTACAATTAATAGAAATTACACCATCAGATCCTCCAAAATCTTTTGAAGTTCCATTTAATGCTACTTTAACAAGTTTAGTAAATTTATCAGATCCAAATCAAGCCCCCTATATGAAAAATTGTGTGGTAGCAGCAGGACAGGCAACAACAAATTCAAATCTTAATTTCACAGAAATATCTGTTATTCCTTGGATAAACAAAGACGGAGAAACTTTCCCTTGTGTTGACAAAAAGATAACTTTAAATAATATAGATTTACTAAATAGAATATGTTAAGAGGTGAGAAATATTAAACTACCAGCATTATTTATTCAAGAAAAAAAAGATTTAGTTTTCAATAAGAAAGGTATCTCTCCTTTAATCGCTACTGTATTATTAATAGCGTTTGTAATTTTAATAGCAATTCTAGTTTGGTTCTGGTGGGATAAAATTATAAGGGCAGAAGCAGAAAAAGTTGGAGTAGAAACAGTTGGAGCAATTTCCTGTTCTCAAGAAATTAGCTTCTCGATTTCAAATCCAACATGCCATACAGGAGCAATAAACTTTGACATAGAGAACACAAACACCGGAAATATTTACAAGTTTAAAGTAAGGACCAAAGTAGGCAATAATTTTTTAGAAGTAATTGAATTAGCAACTCCATTACAAGCTTCAGAAGCAACACAAGCAGGAGTAAATTATAATGAGACTCTTGGAGCACCAGATTCAATAGAAGTAATTCCAGAAGTTCTTTCAAGTGGTGCAACAATTACCTGTAATGAACAATCACAAACTGCATTCATTACTTGTTAGCAACCATAACATTTAAAAACACATAAACTAGAAATTAAACTATAATGTTTTATAAAAAAGGAGGTGGAAAAAAGTGAAATCAAAAAAAGGTATATCTCCATTGATCGCTACTGTTCTATTGATTGGATTTACAATCGTTTTAGCAGCATTAGTTATGAGATGGGGTGGACAGTTCTTTAGACAACAAACTGACGTAGTTGGCTGTGAATCCGAAGGACAAATACAATGTACATCTGGAGTAGATTTAGTTATAGAAAATGTATTAGGCGGGGTAAATGAAACTACAATTAATGTACTAAACAATGGAAATTATGACATTGGCGAAATACAATATGTAGTTCTGGATGCCAATGGAGTAACTCTTAATTCTACAAGAGATATAACCGGAATAACGTCGTTAGCAGGAGATTCAGTTACACTTGACATACCAGTATTAGTCAGTACAACAATAGGAAAAGTTAAAGTTATCCCAATCTTGAACTATGAAATGAAAGACGGATCAACAAGTTGTATAGTCCATTGTTCAGAAACTACAAAGACTGTTTCAGGCGTTACAGTAACTCCATAAATATATTTTTTTCTTTTTTTTAAATTATAAAAAATGAAAAGAGGCGACATTTGGATATCAGCGGTACTATACATAGCTTTAGGAGTTATGGTTCTAACAATTATTTTAGCTGCAGGTTTACCGGTAATACAAAAAATGAAAGACCAATATACATTAAGTCAAACAAAAGAAATAATGTTTAGAATTGATGAAACAATACGTTCTGTTTATAGTCAAGGCCCGGGCGCACAAATTCCCTTAAAAACAAATATTAATCGTGGAAATTTAATGATAAATGAAGATCAAGATACCATAACCTGGTCATTTACAAGTAAAGTTGTAAAGTCAGAACCAGGAGAACCGATACGAGAAGGAAATTTAATTATTTTAACAACAAATACTTCTGTTAGTGACCAATACATAATAGACATGACCTTAAATTACACTAATTATGTGGATATACAAACACCAGAACAAATTCAATTTGTAGGGTCAAATCAAATTTTAATTAGAAATGAAGGATCAGCGGCAGATCACGTTAATATTAGTATAACTGAAATATGAAAAAATTACCTATCTTACAAAAAAAAGAGAAACCCTTGTTTAAGGTAGAATTACAACCTACCATTCCAGAATTTCCAGATGTACCAAAACATAAAGTGAATATAAGATATCCCCTAATAGCTCCTTATTCTTATGCCCATATTTTTTGGGATAATAAAAGTAAAGAATTAATTTATTACGTAGAAGAACCAGTTCTAAATCCAGAAGAAAAAAATATTCTAAACTTATTAGAAGAAGGAATTAAAGAGTTAATAAATATAAGTTATTTAAATGTAAAAAAAGGAGAAACTTTAATAGTCTACTTAGAAAAAAATCTAAAAGTTTTATTAAATGAATTAAGAATAGAAGTTTCAAAAGATTCTTACTTAAAATTAATGTATTTCATTTATAGAGATTTTGTAGGTCTTAACGAAGTTGAGCCATTACTTTGCGATTATTTCATTGAAGATATTGAATGTAATGGGGTAGGATTACCAATTTACATAGTTCACAGAAAATATAGGAACGTAAGAACAAACATAGAATTTGATTCAACACATCAATTAGCTTCCTTTGTAGAAAAACTTGCACAAAAATGTGGGCAATATGTTTCATATGCAAATCCTTTGCTAGATGGAGCATTGCCAGATGGATCTAGAGTAAATGCAACTTTCACTGAAGATATTTCATCAAGAGGACCAACATTTACAATCAGAAAGTTCACAAGAAATCCTTGGACACCAACGCAATTAATGTACTTAAGAACGGCATCACCAGAAATTTTAGCATACCTTTGGCTATTAATAGAATATGAAAGAAACATAATGGTAATTGGAGGGACCGGTTCAGGTAAAACAACATTCCTTAATGGATTAATCTTTTTCATTCCCCCTTCTGCAAGAGTAGTTTCAATTGAAGATACCAGAGAACTTAATTTAGAACACAGCAACTGGTTACCTAGCGTTGCAAGAGAAGGAGTAGGACTTTCAAACATATTAGGACAAAAATACGGAGAAGTTTCTTTATTTACCTTATTAAGAGAAAGTTTTAGACAAAATCCAGACTATGTAATAGTTGGAGAAGTAAGAGGTAAAGAAGCATATGTTTTATTCCAGGGAATGGCATCAGGACATCCCTCTTTTGGTACAATGCACGCAAATTCTGTAGACACAATGATAAAGAGGCTAGAAACACATCCAATCAATTTATCTCCTTCCTTAGTAGAAACAATGGATGTAGTAGCAGTAATGACTCATGCTAAAGTTAAAGGAAAAGAAGTAAGAAGAATGAGAGAATTAGTAGAAGTAATTGCTGTAGGGGAAAAAGGAGATTCTACAATAAACAAAATATTCGTATGGAATCCCCAAACAGATTCTTTCATGTTCAATGGCAATAGCCATGTTTTCAAAAAACTAACTATCCAGCACGGAGTAAGTGAAGCGGAATTAAATGCAGAATTAGATAGAAGATCAAAATTGTTAATAAAACTATATCAAAATAGAATATTTGATTTCCATGCAGTTCAAATGGTCATAAATGAATATTACAAAGATCCAAAAGCAGTTTTAGCCAAATTTGGTGTAACATGACCTTAGATATGATTCAACAAAATTCAAATAGTCTGGTGGAGGTTTCTCAAAACTTCTCTAGGCTTGAAAGAGATAAAGAGATATTGATAACACAATTAGAAGAAGCAAAACAAACCAAAAAAAGAACACAAATCGTAATTCTTTCAGGAAAAATAAAAAAATTAGATAGAGAAATGGATGAAATGAGAGTTTTTATTTTAAAAGTTTTAACGAATTTACATAGATTAGTTGAAGAACAACAGAATGGTATCTAATATACAACAAACATCAAAGAGAATAAACGAACTGACACAAGAAATTAAGTCAGTGCAAGTTTACAAGGAAAGATTTCTAAAACAATTAAAAGAATTAGATTTACAATTAAGTTCAGGCGGAATAACTAAATTAGAACATAGAAGAAAATTAGCTTCGTTATTAAAAGGAAAAACAAACAAAGAAGCTTTAAATTATTATAACGTTACCTTAAGTAATTCATATAATGAAATAAAAGCAGATATAAGTCAAATTTATAAGATAATTCAACCTGAAAAATCAACATACATCCAATTTAGAGGGTCTAAAAGAGAAAAAGAATTACCAAAAACAGAAAAACATCTTTTCGCAGGAAAAAAATCAGAAATACAAGGAGAATTTGCATTATCTAAGGAAAAAGAAAAACTTTACATGGCTGAATTAAATATAAAAGAGGAAGATATTAAAAAATTCATAAAATCACAGAAAAAAGATTCTCCAAAAAGCAGTGTTTTAGCAGAATATACTGTCTACAAAACAAACCCTTATTCAAAGATGGCTAACACTTATTTAGAAAATGTTAGCTTTAAACTAACAAAAAAATACCCCCAACTTTTAGAACCACTGTTTGAAGCTTTAAAATTAGCAAATATAAAATTACTTTCAAAAACATACTTAAGCATAATTTTATTCTCAACAATTTTAGCTTTTCCAATTGCCGGAATATTAACTTTCATCCTTACATTAAGCATATTAAAAACAATTTTGTATGCCTTCTTAGGTTCAATATTAACTTTATTTTTATTATATGCATATCCATTTAGTGTCATTAACGGAAGAAGAAAGAAAATAAAAAATGAATTAGTATTTGCAATAGTACATATGGCAGCAGTAGCTGGATCAGGAGCCAAACCAACAAGGATTTTTAAATTATTAGCAGATTCAAAAGAATATACAGAATTAGAACCCGAATTAAGAAAAATATTAAATTACATGAATATTTTTGGATACAGTTTAACAACCTCATTGAGGGCAGCATCTGAAACAACACCTTCACCAGAATTTAAAGAATTATTAAATGGAATCATTTCTACAGTAGAAACCGGGGGAGATATAAAAAGATACCTTTCAGATAAAGCCGACGATGCATTAAATAGATATAGATTAGACCAAACAAAATATTTATCCGCAATTTCAGCATATTCGGATATTTATACCGGAATATTGATTGCAGCCCCTTTATTATTTGTTGTTATCTTAGCAATAATAGAAAAAATATCTCCGGATTTTGGAACCATGACAGTCAATACAATCGCATCGATTGGGACATTTGTGTTATTACCTTTCCTAAACATAGCATTCATATTATTCCTTGAAATAACTAAATCAGATATATAAAATGAAACTAAAAACAAAACACTATGTAGCATTCGGACTAGGTGCACTTATACTTCTTTTAGATTTCTTATTATTGCTTTCAGTACAATCTAGGTGGTTTAGACCATTAATAGCTGTAGGAGTAATTGTAGGAATCTTTCCATTATGGCTAGACACTTTAACAGAAGCAAGAAGACATAGGGAATTAGAAGAAAAATTCTTAGAGTTTGTAAGGTCCCTTGCAGATACAGTAAAATCGGGCATACCAATTCCCAAAGCAATCACTCAAATTTCTACAATGGATTATGGGGCATTAAACCCTTATATTAAAAAACTTTCAAAGAAAATAGAGTGGGGAATCCCATTAAGAACAGCCCTATCTAGTTTTGCAGAGGATACAGAAAACACTTTGATCAAAAGATCAATGTCTATCGTTATAGAAGCTGAACAATCTGGAGGAAATATCCAAGATGTTTTAGAATCGGTTACAGAATCTGTTTTACAAATGAGAAAAATTAAAGATGAAAGAAGAGCAAGCGCATTCTCACAAACAATTCAAGGATATTTTGTCTTCTTCATATTCATTGCAATTATGATAGTTTTACAGGTTTATTTATTGCCCCAATTAGCAGACATTGGAACTTATGTTATGGCCGGAATTGGTGGAGGTCTTGCCGGAATAGTAAATGAATCAGTAGAACAAACATCTTCTAATTTAAATTTTCAAACAATATTTTCATCATTAATATTAATACAAGGACTTTTTGCAGGATTATTAATTGGTAAGTTTTCAGAAGGAACTTTAAAACCAGGTTTGAAACATTCTTTAATATTAATGGCTGTAGGTTATCTATTATTTTCAACTATTGCAGGATTTTAAAAATGAAAAGAGGACTTACACATATAGACTGGGCAATGAGTATAGGTTTATTCATAATTTATTTAGTCATAGTATTTATTTTATTCAAACCAGGAATTACAGATGAATACACTCCAGATTTCTTATCTTCAATTATAAAACAAGGAATAGAAGAAAATTCATCAATAACAATTGAAAGAACTCCCATTTTCATTGAAGTAACAAGTTTGCCAGTTGGTGGAGAAGATGATTACAAAATAGAAATACAAAACCCAACATTTTGGGTTGATGGGTTCTCAACAGTAGTAAACCAAAGTTTAGCAGAAAAACCATTTGATTATAGTGGAGGAATTTTATATTTTGAAGAGTTTTTAACACTTGGTTTAAAAGCAAAATATTGGGCATTAACTTCAGATGAAATAACTTACGCCCCAACAGTAAGCGGAATAGAAATAGTAAACACTGACTATGTGAGTTATGCTTTTGGAGTTAAAGAAAAAATATCTGGAATCTACAAAACAAAATTTGAAACTGAAATAAATAATACAGATTATAATACCTTAAAAGAACAATGGAATTATCCAAGTAGAAAAGAATTTGAAATTTTCATATATGAAGGGCTAGACTTAACAAACCCAATTTATACAATATCAGAAAACATAGAGCCAACAAATGAACAAGTAAATGTTCTACAATGGAGCGAGTGGTTAATAAACGAAAATAGTTCAAGAGAAATAATAACAATAATGGTAAGAACATGGTAAAAAGAGGATTCATGAAAACAGTAGAAGCAACATTTGCAGTAGTTTTATTTTTAGTATTTTTAGCTTTTCTAACATTAAATCAATACAAAGCACAACCAGAACTAGTACCGCAAGATGTTACTTTAATACAAGATACAGTTTTTAATGAAATACAAACAAATCCAGTTTATAGAGCAAACGCATTAAGTTTAGAACAACTAGAACTAAATCTTTTTATTAATTCAACAGTTCCAGAAAGATATAACCATAACATAACAGTATGTGAAGTGGGTCCTTGTCAACCTCTGGCAATAAACACTAAAGAAGAAATATATGTAGACACATTAGTTATCTCTAATACCACTAAAACAGCTTATTTAACATTATACCTTTGGCAAGAATAATAATCTTTATAAGTAAAATCGAATTCTTGAAATGAATGAGCCCAACAAAAAAAGGAATACACTTTACAGAAGAAATAATTTATCCCTTGCCGCTAACAGTTGAGATGGCACTCAATGCAATTTACACTGTTTATGGTTGTGGGTCATGGACAAGTTATGGGCATATTTTACACCACCTTATGGGGGACATTGGCGTAAAATATAAATTTGCAGACGCAAATATTTTAGATCTTTCTGAATTTGAAAAAATGAGTCCTGGTGATGAACCTGTTCATGGTGGCAAAATAGCAATTAAAAGCCCAGTAGAATTCAACGATTTCAGGAAACTTCCTTCAAAAACAGAATTAGTTTTACTTTCAGTTGTTCCAGGGAGGATAAGCAATTTAAGGGGGGATCATGGAGAAATAGTGAAAGAGATAGAGGACTTAGAAAGCAGAACAGGCGTAATTGAATTTATATTGAAAAAACTTAGAGACCCTAAAACAGATCCAAGCATGGTACATGATGCATTGACTAAAGCCCAGTCTGCCTTAGTGTACCTTCGTTTAAGAGGTAAAGAAAAAGAACCAATAGCTGACAAAATAAAAAGAAAACTTGAAGAATATCAAAGAGTAAGAGACCTTGAAATAAGAATAGAAAGACCACACGAAATAGTTAAAAGTGCAGACCTTTCCAATATTAGCTTTAGACCAACTTCAGACAGATTAATTCTAGGTGTTGACTACGTAGTTGATGAATTCATTGCAGAAGAAGCATTAGAAAAATTAGTTAATTGTTTTTCATAAATTCATAAATCAAATCAACATTATCAACAATCTTACAATTAAATCCTTCTGGAAAATATTTCAAATAATGGCTCCAAGCATATCTTTGATCTAAAAACACAACAACGCCCATATCAGTTTCACTTCTAATACAACGGCCGGCATTTTGAAAGGTTTTAATAAAAGCAGGAAAGAAATAACCATAATCCATACCCTTTGCAAATTTGATATCATAATATCTAATTAGTTGTTCTGTTTCTAAATCTGGTTTACCTAGAGGCAATCCAACAACAATTACCCCCTTTAATAAATTACCAGGAAGATCAATTCCTTCTCCAAAACTGCCTCCAGAAACGCCCAAAAGAATAGCCCCTTCTTCTTTAAAAGATTTAAATTTTTCAATTAATTTTTCCCTATCATTTTTATTTAATTCAGGCAATTCATTTATAATATTCCGTTTAGTCAAACCATGCAAAAAAACAAAAATATCATCCCTTAATTTATAACTGGGGAAAAAAACAGCAACATTCCCATTTATTGCCTCAACTACTTTATTAATATTTTCAGCAATTTCTTTATACATTTTTTCACTTCTCATAGTAAACTTAGTAGAAGTTTTAGGAACAATCAAATTCAATCTGTTTTCGCTAGGAAATGGATTTTCATAATCAACTTTTATCACATCATCAAATCCCAATAAATCATCATACATATCAATTGGCCAAAGAGTGCCAGACATGCAAATAACTGAATGAGCATTCTCTATAATTGGTTTTGTTAAAAAACTTGGATCTAAACATCTATAACCTAACGAAGTAAAAGGTTTGTTATTCTTTGAAAAACCTCTAGTTAAAATCCTTGCAAAACCTTCATCAGGACCAGTCCAAGCTTCTAAGAAGTGAGCTACACCTCCAATATAACTCCTTTTTTTCTCTTCCCTCACAGCATCTGCAATAGATTTAAACTCAACAATTAATTTTTCATAAGCATCAATTCTTTCAACTTCATCAAAAAATTCTTGTCTTTCTATTAACCCCTCATTTTTCTGTAAAGGAATATTTTTACTAAAATTTAAAATAATTTCTTTAATTTCTTTAAAAATTGGTTCTAACTCTTGATTAAATTGTCTAGCTTCATTTATTGCCCCATCTAAATTAAAAGTACTTAAATTATTTGTAAGTAAATCTCTACATTTACTTGGCAGATTATGTGCCTCATCAAAAATAATAATACTTTGACTTAATTCTTTATTCATTTTTTTAAACAAACTGTCTCTGATACTAGGAGAAAGCATATGATAATAATCCCCAATAATCACATTAGCTTTTTTACCAATTTCAGTACTTATTTCGTAAGAGCAAAACTTTTTATCTTCACAAGCTTCACAAACCTCTTGAACATGCCTTGGTTTTTCTTTTAATTCATCTAATAACAATTGTTTTTGAAGTATTTTGCTTCCATTTTGAATATTTTGATAGAACTCACAAATTTCTTTATCTTTTACTTCTTTACAATATTCTGCAAACTCATGACTGCCCAATAAATCAGTTCCAGAAACAGGACACATCCACTTCTTTCCAATAAAATCAACAGCTTTAAAATCAATTTTATATTTATCTTTAATTTCCTTTAAAGTTTCAACAGCAATATGGTGCTGAGTATGTCTGGGAGTTAAGAAAAAAACAGTTTTATTATTTTTAATAGCATATTTTAAAGTTGGACCCAAAACACCAGCAGTTTTTCCAACTCCTGTTGGGACATGTGCAAGTACGTGTTTCTTATATTTCACTGCTTTATCAACTATCTTAATAAAGTTATCTTGTGCGTTCCTTATATTTTCATAAGGGAAAAGAAAATCCTCTTTATTCATATGATTTAGAATTCTAGTTAGTTTATAAAGTTAATTAGTGTGTTTGTCATAATGATAGTATAATAGTTAACAAACCTAAACCCCAACAATACCAAGCAAAGTAATGAAATTTCTTATTAATAACTAACTTCATCAACAATTTCAATGAAATATAACCAAATACAAAAGAAAATATAAAACCAATTAATAAATCTAAATTAAAAACAACATTAGAACTTTCAAGTAAAGTAGCACCTAAAATAGCTGGAATAACAAGTAAGAATGAAAATTTAAACACTTTAACTTTATCAACACCTTTTAACAAACCCATACTAATTGTTGCACCACTTCTAGAAATTCCAGGAATAATAGCTAAACCTTGCATCAATCCAATCCAAATACTATCCCAATAACTTAGTTTCTTATTGCTCTCTCTTCTCTCAGAGAAAAAAAGCAAAGTTCCTGTAACTAACAAAGCAATTCCAACAACAGTTAAATTAGAAAAGAAACTTGCAAATAAATCTCTAAAGGTAAATCCAATAGCTGCAGTAATAATTGAACCAATTATAATAAACAAAGATAGTTTTCCATACTCGGATTTAAAATCAAAAGTAAAAAATGCTTTAATAACTTTTACAATATCTTTCCAGAATACAATAAAGATAACTAAAAGAGTTGCAAAATGCAAAAACACATTAAATGAAACATCTGGGTTCAAACCAAACCAATTCTCAATAATTGCCAAATGTCCACTAGAAGAAACCGGCAACCATTCTGTAATGCCTTGTATTGCTCCAAGTATTGCACTTTGTAATAAAGTCATAGTCAAATTTAGAATTCTGTGTTTTAAAAAAGTTGTGGAAAAGCAGGAATAACATCACTATGACAACAATGACAACCACGCAAGAATGATTTATAAATGAAAACTTGTTATTTATTGTATGGATAAACAAATAATAAATGACTTTGTAGATTATACATCAACAAAACAAATAGCAAGGAAATATAATTTAGATTTAAAATATATAAGGACGTTATTGATAAATCAACTAGGGAAAGAAAAGTATCTTAAAATTGCCCATACAATAGGGGCAAAAACTGTTTCTAAAAAATTGAAAGATCCCTCTTACAGAAAAAATTATTCTGAAAAAATGAGCAATTCTGTTTCAAAATCAATAAAACAAAAAATGAAAAATAAAAATTTTAAAGAAAAGTGGCTTAAGAAATCTAATGAAGCTTCTAAAAAAGGACTTTCTAAAATTAACTTTCTTTTAGAAACAAATGAAGAGTTTAGAAAAAATTGGGTTAAGAATTGTTCAAAAGGTGGAAATAAAACTTACAAACTTAAAAAAGGAGCATTTGATATAAATAATTTAGAAGCCAGAAAAGAAGGTTCATTAAGAGGTTTACAAAACACTTGTAGAAACAAAATAGGCCCTAAAAATGAAAAAATGTATAATCATTTTGAAAAAAGCATAGCTAATTTAATATTAAAATCTGGATATAATTATGAATATGAAATAATCTTCAAAGATAAAAATCCAAATGGATTCATAAGCTGTGATTTTAAGCTAATTGGAATAAAAAATGAAATATTGATTGAAGTAACTTGCTGGGACAAATTCAAAGAAAAAGCAATTAGCCTAAACAAAAAATTTATTATTTTGAAAAAACAATTAAAAAACTTTGAATATATAGTGGTAGCGCCCACTAAAAGATTTAGCGAACGTTATTCTGAATTTTTAAATCCAGAGATTAATTGCTTAAGTTATTATGAATTTAAGAATAGATTGAATATGATAGCGGGAGTCAGATTTGAACTGACGACCTCTGGGTTATGAGCCCAACGGGCACTCCTAGTTGGACATTTAGCTCAATGAAGGGCTAAATTCTGCCCCATCCCGCTACAATTATGAAAAATTAGTCCTTTTTAAAGCTTTTTAAATCAAAAACTTTTTATACTTAAATTATTAAAAAATAGGGAGGTGATACAATGGCAAAAAAAGGAAAATTCCCAACATTTGCATGGATAGTTTTAGTGTTAGGTATCTTGTGGTTATTAGGAGAATTAGGGATATTTGCAGCAAGCGTACCATGGTTACCAATAATTTTAATAATAGTTGCAATTGGTTGGCTTGTAGATCGCTATAAAAAATAATTTTTTCTTCTTTTTTATTATTTTAAAGAACATTAGAAACCTTTAAAAACAAAAATCATGCCTATTTTTTCATGCCGAGATCGCATAATCTGGTATTGCGCAGGATTGCTAATCCTGTTTCCTTATGGATATCTGGGTTCAAATCCCAGTCTCGGCGTTTAACAACTTTTATAAACAATTTCTAATTCTATTTTATTACCAAAATGAAAGAATATGTTAAATCAATATTAGCAACAGTTTTAGTTCTAGCAGGTTTAACAGTAGCCATTAAGGGATCAAATTTTGCATATTCAGCACTTGTGGACAGAAGGGTTTCTAAAACAAGAACAGGGATGATTATGAATGCCCTTAGAGAAACAATGGGCACAGAAAACAATACATTAAGTTTAGAAAACGTTGTAGTTAATTATGGGAGCGGGTGGACAGGAAAATTTTATGCGGATCTAGAAGTTCAGTTTGTAGATTATCCACCATCAAGAAATTCAGAGAAGGATTATATCAGAATAACTGCCGATGTAAGAGGGAGCGAAAAAGAATATATTTACAAGGCAGAAGTAACTCCTTTGGGAGACATTAGGATAACAAATCCCGAAGCACCACCCCACATTGACCTTTCTAGATCACTTGAGAAAGCATTAGGAATAGAACAAGTAACTTCTTGGTAAACATTTAAAAATAAAAATCATGCCTATTTCTTTGTGTAAAAATCATTTAATCTGGTGTAGAATAGGATTGTTAGTGCCCCAGTATATATAGATTAAAATCCAGTTCTCGGCGTTCTTAATCCACAAAGATAAATTCATTAGGATAACCCTTCTTTAGAACCCCATTTTCCATATTTAAGAGGGGAATATAATTATGTAACAATCTTAATTGTGTTGTTAATCTAAATGAAAAACTTTCAATGATGCAATTTTTTCCAAACCATAATTCTAGCATTGGGACTATTTTTCCGTTAAATATTTCCATTGTTTCTTTCCCTTGGCCACCGTCCATTATAAAAGACCAAATTAGTTGACCGTCCCTTTCCCCAAGAAAGCTCTCATAAAAATATTCAGTATTTTTTGTTTTAGTTTTCATTTCCTTTTTAAATTCTTCAATAAAAGTTTTTTTTGTAATACCAATTTTAAACTTAACAATATAAAGCTGCCTTGCAGGCAAACTAGAAGTGCCATATCTTGAAGTGTCAAGATAAGCAAAATAATTTAGTAAACCTTCTTGTTCTAGCTGTTTCCTCTTCCTATTTACAGTCATAACAGCTATTTTTGTTGCTTTTGCTATCTTGTTATCAGATACTCTAGGATTTTTTACCAATTCCTTTACGATTTTGACTTCTTTTTCGTCTAATTTTCTCATTTTATTGATTTTTTTAGTTCTTTTATAACATTTTATAGGCATAACTTATATAAATAACTTTCGATACTAATAATTATGGTATATTAACTACCATATGGAGGTTAAAGATGAACACAATTACAATATCTGGAAAAGGAGAATATGGTTCAATACTTTTTGCTAAAGGAGAAGGCAGAGAAATTTATTACGGATCAAGGGGTAATGGCCTTGAAGATTTAACACCTGACGATTTTTCAAGAGTTTCAATGGATGATTTAGATGTAAGGAAGATTGGAGACACTTTTTACGAATTTTTTCCAACAGAAAATCAAGGGAGCACTTAAAATGGATTTAAGCGAAATAATGGAAATAGTTGGTACAGAAGTTAATGCTAGGGAGTTTTTAGAAAAAGCTCTTAAAGCAACTGAAGGAAGCACAGGGGTTCAAAGATTAGTTTATGGACTTTATCTTGCAGCTTCAACAGACCCTTTAACTAAAGTTCCTAACAGGAGACATTTTAATGAAAGGCTTGAAGATGAAAGAAGGTTAAGCTATCAGAATGGACTGGGGGTTATATTATTTGACATAGATAATTTCCATGAGTATAACAGAAAAAATGGAGAATCTCAAGGAGATATTGCTTTATCAACTGTTGCAAGAATTATCGCAGAGCAAACAAGGTTTGAAGATGTTATTAGATATGGTGGAGAAGAAATTTTAGTTCTGTGCCCTGGGGCGGGTTTAGATGAAACTAAAACTGTTGCTGAAAGAATAAGGGAAAGTGTAGAATCTCAACAAATACCTTTTGCATATTTTGACAAGGATATTTTTCCTTTAGATCCCGGCTATGAACATGTCACAGTTACAGCAGCAGTTTCTACATTAAATAGGGGAGAAAGCGATATAGTTAAAGCAATTATAAAAGCAGACAAAAAATTAGGGGAAGGAAAAGAAATAGGGAGGAATAAAGTTTATAGTTAAAATGAAAAAAATAGATTTAACCAAATTCGAAACAGTTTTATACTGTCCTAGCAGAGAAGATGGTTCAGAGACCGTTATAGTAGACAACGGGGTGGATGAAGTAGAAGAATGTAGCAGGAAGGGGTTGGATATCAAATTAAGCGAACTTGAGTTACAAAAGTTTGTTATTAAAAGGAGATTTGGGCTTATACCAGAAATCTATATTCTAAAACCAAAAAGAGGACTAGCAAAATCCAATGGAAGCCAGGTTAGAATAGGAAAAAAATCTTACCCAAGAGTTTTTTATTCTCCATTTTATGATTCTTTATTCGATGAATCTTTTACCAAGCTTGGCAGTTTAAGGTATTTGGAAACTGATGGAATCAGAGTAAGAGAAGTAAGGGACGATATGAGAAAACTTAACTTCAAGAAAGGAAGATTATATGAAATAACTGCAGCCTAATTTTTTATTTCTTTTGTTCTTTTTATTTCTAAATCAAAACTTTCAACTAATTTTTTAATCTTTTCTTTCTCAGTTCCTAACCCTTTCCAATCTAAAATAACTAAATCAGCTTTTTTAGAATTTCTTTCAATCATTTGCTTTAACATTTCTTCATCTAAGTCTTTTAAATTATATTTAGCACAAACATGACCGATTGCAATACTTCCATCTAAAATTATTTTCTTAAAATTTGGAGTATGATGTAAACCTCCAATTCCAATGGCAGTTCTAAATTCTTCCCCTTTCCAATTCAATAAAACTCCGATAACTTCTGCAATTACTTTTCCGGCTTCTTTATTTAACCAAGCATCTTCATTACTGCCTATTTCAATAAACATGCAAGGTTTTTCTAAATAAGGGCCATGATGAGTCACTTCTTGCACAACTTCAAAACCTCCTAATTTCCTTTTCTCAAGTTCAATCAAAGCTTTTTTCAAATACCCCGCAGGGGCAACACATAATTCCCTGTCCCTGCCACCAAGTTCAGCTTTTCCAAAATTTCCAGGAGCATGAACACTTAAAGAATTAACTTTAGCTTGACTTTCGTGCTTTGTAGCAAAAATAAACATATCAGCATTAATTTCCTTATCAATATTTTCACAATTATAACTTTTCTCATCTCTTAAAACATATTCAATTCTTTTCTCATCTAAACAAGAAGCAATATTCATTCCTGCTTTATCTTGTTTTGAAATAATCACAACAATTTCCATAGAATTCATTAAAACAAAACTCTTTATTTATCTTTCGAAACAAGCTCTGGTGCAACCCTTAAAAAAGTAATTAAAAATTAATTGCTTTCTATCTAAATTGTAAGCAATTAATTTGCTTATCAATTCCACTTTTTGGGTTGCAAAAGTTTTGTTTCTCAAAACAGAGCCATATTTTCTT
>JAHJUI010000021.1 GCA_018829185.1 Nanobdellota archaeon
TAAAAGAAAATATGGCTCTGTTTTGAGAAACAAAACTTTTGCAACCCAAAAAGTGGAATTGATAAGCAAATTAATTGCTTACAATTTAGATAGAAAGCAATTAATTTTTAATTACTTTTTTAAGGGTTGCACCAGAGCTCGTAAACGTTAGATTTATAAAAGATAAATTTGTTCTTTTCTTATATGGGTCCGTAGCCTAGCCTGGATAGGGCGACAGCCTTCTAAGCTGTAGATCGAGAGTTCGAATCTCTCCGGACCCGCCTTTAGAAAAATGGTCCCACCTTATGGGCAGATGGCCAAACGGTTAAGGCAGTTGCCTGCAGAGCAACAGACTGGGGGTTCGAATCCCTCTCTGCCCTCTTACCTTAAAGAATTAAGATAATCTTTTTTGTATTTGAATCCCTCTTTCTTTGCTAACTTTTCTATTGCCTTTAATATATTTGATCCATATTGTGCTGCTTTTCTTTTTCTAAATGCAATTTCTTTTGGTAATCCTAACTCTTCAGATATTTCCCTTAGAATGTATTTCTTATACCCTTTTTTGATCTTATCTCTTGGTTTTATGTGCATTGCTGCTTCAATTAGCCTTTTATCTAAGAAAGGTGTAAAAATTTGTTTTTTCAATGTTTTTGCTATTTTTGTGTCTCTTTCAATATCATTTTTATAACATCTTTTTAATCCTGCCCAAGATTCTTTGAACAATTCTTTTTCTGATGTGTTTGCTTTTTTATGGCGATGATAGCCTGCAAAAATTTCTTCTGCACCTAACCCGGTAACAATGTTTTTTTCTTTTGCTATTTTCATTGCTAAGTAAACTGTTAGGCCAACTGAAACTTTTGTAACGTCATCTGTTTTTAGAATTTTTACAACTTTTTTTAATGCATTTTTTACTTGTTTTAAAGTTAAGATTTTTATTTTTAATTTTAAATTTAATAATTTGGCTGATTTTTCTGCCCATTCAATGTCTTGAGAGCCTTCTAAACCCACGCAATAACAAGTAACATCCTTGCTTTTTGAAAGTAAAGCAATTATATTTGAATCCAATCCTCCGGAAAATAAAAGCCCAAATATTGGGGGAAGTTTTTCTATAGAATTAATTAATTCTTTTTTAACTTTATTTTTATTTGGTTTTAATTTAGAGAAAGGAAATTCTATTGATGATATTAATTTGATCCAAGCGCCATTATTCATAGTAATATTGTTTTAAAATTAGTTTTTAATGTTTTCTAAAAAGAAAAAAAGAAAAAAGATTTAATGTTTTCTTCTGAAGATAAGAGTCACAAAATAGATAGCAACTATTACCAAGACTAAGTCTCCGATTATCCAGAAAATTGTTGATTGTTTTCCGTCTCCAAGCCATGAACTTATTTTTGATGTTGGATAAAAGGTTACTGCGCCAGTTACTCCTGAAGTATCTTCTTGTTCATCTGATAAAGTTTCATCTTCATCAACAACAATTTGCTCTGAAGCGCCAGTTACAGTTACTGTTTCTACATAACCTATGCTTTCAGCTCCATCGTCAAAAAATACAATTACTTCAAATCTGTAATCTTTATTTTGGGCGTTTTCTGGAATTACTACAGATAATCTAGCAGTTGCAGTGTTGTCGTTTTCATCAAATGCTTCTACATCATAGAAATTTGATTGTTCATTTGTTTTCAAGTAAGACTCTCTTACTATTACATAAACTCCGTCTTCATCTTTAGTTCCTGCATTAAATAAGTCTACTATAAAACTAACTGTATCTCCGGGAGTTACAGTTCTAGGACTTACTTGTATGTTTTTTGCAATAACTTGATGATTTTCTCTTTTGAAATCTATGTCGATTACATCGTCAGCGACTGTACAAATTTCGTCTTTATCTTCGTAAGCGAAAATGTATAGTAAATAGTCTCCTTCTGCCATATCTTCATCGTCTGCAGGTATTTCTAAATCAAATGAGAAATCTTCATCTCTATTTTCATCAACATCCTGTGAATCTGATTCTTGACAAGTAACTTCTTTTCCATCTTCATCATATAGACATGCTTCAACAACAATTTCTAAGTCGTCATTTCCAATATTATCTACATTAACATCGATTTCAATATTATCTCCAGGATAATAATCCTCGTTGTTGTCTTCTGGTTCATTGATATCTATTCTTAAATCAGAATCGTCTGCAGTGATATCACAAAGCTCTGGTTGAACTTCAATGTTTAATTTAAATGTGTCTGAAGCAATGCCATCTGCTACTGTTACTTCTACCCAATAATTTCCATTTTCCATATTTTTTGGGATGTCTGCATTAAAGTCGAAGGTTTTTGTTTCTCCAACTAAAATTGATCCAGTTGATGGATAATTTACAACTATTAAGTTTCCGTCTGCATCTGAAAGATCAGATAATCCAGCAGTGAAATCTACGCTTGAAAGATCTTTTGTTCCTGTATTCTTAACAGAAATTGCTTTTGTATTTGTTGTAGTTTCTGCTTGACCCCTTATATTATAACTTTCCTCTAATACATTTAATGATTCAATTGGATTTATATATAATGTAAATTGAACTGATCCTGTATTAGATGAGTTTCCTTGTTCTGTAACCGTCAAATCTCCTACATAACTCCCTGTTAACATTTGTGGAACTGTTATTGTAAACTCTTTTGTTTCATTTCCACTTGCAAGAATAGTCATTACTCCGCTGATTCCTGCATTAATATCTCCGCTTGGTCCTGTAAGGGTTGGAAGATTATATTCTACGTTTAAATCTGTACCAACACTATTTGTTACCTTGAAAGCACCTGTTAATTCTGCTCCAGGGTTTCCAGATCCAAGTGGGTCTTCTACTGTAACTGTGAATGTTGATGCAGTTACAAGTATTGCAACTAACAAAAATGCTAGTGCAAAACTAAAAAATTGCAATTTTTTCATTTGTTTTAACCCCCTAATTATAATTTTAAATGTGTTGTTATCCAGGAGTTATAAAAGCTTTTTAAAGGTTTCGATAAGCTCAATTGGCCTTAGATAGGTTTTTAAATGGGCCTTAGGGTACATTTATATGGAATTTCCTATAATTCAAAAAAATTGGAAGAAAGGCATGCATAAGGTTGGAATAGTCTATCCTAACCTATATTATGGGGGGGTTTACTGTTTAGGTCCGCTTATACTATACAATATTATTAATAAGTTAGATAATTTCATTTGTGATCGTGTTTTCTTAGATAAGGGGGATGTAAGTAAATATGATTTGGTTGGATTTAGCTTGCAATATGCTCCAGATTACTATAATTTCTTAAAAATGAGGAAAGATTGTAAGGGAATTGTGTTTGCTGGTGGTCCTTGTGTTAATATGAACCATAAGACTTTAAGTAAATATGTTGATTTCTTTGTTTTAGGAGAAGCAGAAGTAGTAATGGAAGAGATATTGGGTAAGTTTGAAGGGAATAAGGAAAAGTTTTTGGAAGAAATTAAAGATATTAAAGGTGTTTTTGTTCCTGGAAAAACTAAGAAAGAAAGTTTTGCTGTTGTTGAAGATATTAACGATATTAATTATCCCTTGTATCAGCCATTTCCAGAAAAAATTGATAAAAGTTTTGTTTTTGATAAAGTGTTTATGTTAGAAATTGAAAGGGGTTGTAATTTTCAATGTAAATTCTGTGCAATGCCTCAACTATATGGTAAGACAAAATATAGAAGTTTAGAAAATATTAAGAAAATAATTGATGATGGATTAAAATTAAATAAAAGAAATAAAGTTATGATTTATTCTGCTTCTTTTTCACATCCACAAAGAAAAGAAATTTTGAAATATTTGATTGAGAAAAAAGTTAGATTTTCGGTTCCTTCTTTAAGAGTTGAATTAGTTGATGAGGAATTATTACAATTAATTAAAAAAGGTGGACAAAAAACTTTAACTATTGCTCCTGAAGCAGATGAAAAAGCTAGGGTTAAATTAGGTAAAAATGTAAAAGATGAAAAATATTTTGAATTTATTGAGCTTGCTAATAAACTTAATTTTGAAACTTTGAAAGTTTATTTTATGGTGGGTGTTGATGAAAATCTAGATGAAATGATTAAATTAATTGAAAAGATTAAAGAGAAATTTAAAAAAAGAACTTATATTTCTGTAAATCCCTTTATTCCGAAACCTAGAACTAAATTAGAAGAAAAAGTATTTGATAAAAAAGATATAAAACAAAGAATAAAATATTTGAAAAAAAATTTAAGTAAAATTAAAGTTAAGTTTTCTGGTGTTAGCCAAGCAGAATCAGATTGGCGATTGGGGCTTGTTAATCAAATCTGATTCTTTAGTTGGTTCTGGAGGTTCTGGTAAAACCCAATTTCTAAACTTTGGTGCTAATCTATGGATTATCCCTATTATTATTACTAACATTATTAAAATTGCTAAAAAGGCTGCTAGGGTTACTCCATTTGCTGGTATGTTGGTGAAAACAAATACTATTGCTACAAAAGCTAAATAATCTATGGGTAGCTTTGCAGATAGTTTAAATGCAAATTGTTTTGGTAAAGCGTGATAAAAATCTAAAAGTGCTAAGATTATCCCTATTAACAAGACAGATGCTACAATTGATATTTTATTTACATCGTAAATTAATTGATAATCATACATATGTTTTGCTAGTATTACAGAAATGAATATTAATGCTAGTGAATTACCAAAAGCAGTGTTCCAACCAAGCTCTTCTTCGCTATATCTTCCAAAATAGAATTCTAAAAGGATTAAAGAAGCGATTAATGGTATCAATAACCAAAGCATATCTGGATTAGTTATTGGTGATTTTATTATCTCTATTGTTCTTTCTTTTGTTGCATAATAGAATTGAATTAATCCTTGTTGTATCACTGGCCAATTTTGAGACACAGTTGCTGTTGCATTCATAGGTTAATTTTAGTAAATTTTGTTTAAAAAAGTTTCTAAAAAAGTTTATATAGGTAAAATTTTAGATTTAAGTTATGAAATATGAAAAAAGGTTACTTATTCGTATTTTAGTTATGATTTTAATTACTTTGGGCTATGGACTATTTTATAGGATCTTTTATCCTCCTACAATTTTAGTTAGTTTTGTTGTTTTGAAATTGTTTATTAAGAATTTAATAATTAACTTTTCTGAGCATTATTTAAGTCCTGGTTGTGGAAAATTAATGTTTGTTGAGGCTTGTGTTGCAAATACTGCTTATTATCTATGGAGTTTACTTGTTTTAACCACAAAGGGTCTGGGTAAAAAGGTTTGGAAATTATGGGTTTATGGAGTTTTGTTAATTCTTAGTATGAATATTTTAAGAATTATTATATTAATATTGGTTCTTTATTATGCTGGACAGAATTGGTTTGATTTGATTCATTTAGCATTTTGGAGGTTTGTTGCTGGAATTTATGTTGCTTTAGTTTGGATATTTTTGGTTAATAAGTTGAAGGTGAAGAACATTCCTGTTTATTCTGATGTTAAAGAATTGTTGAAACATATTAAACCTAAGAAAGTTAAAAGAAAATCAAAAAAGAGAAAAAAGACCAAGAGAAATAAACGTAACTAATATCCCTGCTGTAATAACTGCTAATGCTATTGTTAAAATTGATTTTTTTCTTTTAAGGCCAAATAACCAAGCAATTAAAGCTCCGGTGTAAGCTCCAGTTCCTGGAACTGGAAAAGCTACGAATAAAAATAAAATTGGGTATTCCCATTTAGTTCCTGCATGTTTAGCATATTTTCTTAAAGCTCTGTTAACTACTTTATCAAAACATATTTTATATGGTTTAACTTTGTAAAAATGTTTATGTAAATAATTTAAAAATAAGAATATAACTGGGATTATTAAGATATTAAACAAGGTACAAATAAAAAATGCCGTCCAAGGGTCAATTCCTAAACCAATGGCATATGGAATTCCTCCACGGAGTTCAGAAATTGGAGCAATGCTTAATAATATTGCTTTGAATAGGGTATACATTTTATTTATTATTGTGTTGGAACACTAATAAATCTTCTGTTGTAAGTTTTTTCTTGGTTTTAAGTTTATTTTCAACTTCAATTGTCTTTTTTTCAATCTCTTTTTCTAATTCTTTATTTTTATTACTTTCTTTGTTCTTTTCTTCATTTTGTTCTTTTTTCTTTAATTCTTCTTTTATTCTTCCTGCTTCTATTAATTTATCTTTTAATTGATTATTTATATCTGCAAATTTCTTTTTGAAATTAATAAACTCTTCAAAAGCGTCTTCTTGAGTCTTTTTCATGATTGTAATTTGTTTTGAAAATTCTATAAATTCATTATACCCATTTTTAGTGCTTTTGATTTCTTTTTGCAATTTTTGGTGATATTCTTCTGCTTTTTTCTTAGCTATATCTATTTCTTTTGAAAGTTTTGTGGAATTATCAAATAATTTTTTTACTTCTTTTGTATCTCCATATGCTTTTTTCAATTGATTTATTTCTTTCATTAGTTTCTTTTCTTTTTCAAAAGAAGGCGCTTCTGTTTCTATTTGTTTTTCTATTTGTTCTATTCTTTCCTGGATTTTAGATGGATCTTCTTTAATATTGTATTTTTTGACAACTGCTTGTTTTTCTTTGTTTAAAGTTCTTATTTGATTTATCAGAATTTGCACTTGTTTATTATATTTGTCCCTTTCTTTTTTTAGTTCTTGTACATCTTGATTAGATTTATCTTTAGTACCTTTAAGCCCCTTTAAACTTTTAATTAAATTAGAAATCTCTTTCTTTAGGCTTTCTTTTTTGGAAAACCAAAATTCTTTTTGTTCATTAATCCTATTAAGGTTCTTTTTTAAGTCAAAGATTTCCCTTCTAAGATTGTTGAACTTTGATAATAGTTCTCTTTTTGTCATGTCACGATCACTTTTACTAGTTGTTTTAAAATAAAAAAAGGGAAAGGATTTATCCGAAAAGGGCCCCCAGACCAGCTGCTGCTGCTCCATCATCTTTCTTTTCTTCCTTTTTCTCTTCTTTCTTCTCTTCAGCTGGTGCTGCTACCGGTGCTGCTGCAACTGGAGCTACTGCCGCCTCTTTGATAGCTTCTTCAATATTAACATCTTGTAATGCTGCTACAAGAGCTTTAACTCTTCCATCATCTACTACGATGCTAGCTGCTTCTAAGACTTTTTTAACTGAAGCTTCTTCAACAGGCTTGCCAGCTTTGTGAAGTAATAATGCTGCGTATATATATTCCATTTTTTGCCTCCCCTATGATTGTTTTGCTTTGATCTTGTCTTCTCTTAATTTATCTAGGACTCCTTCTGCTACTTTGGCGTCTTCCTCGTTGTAGTCTGCAGGATTTTTTGATTTCACTTCTTTGGACTTTTCCTCTGAATGTGATTCCTGGGTGTCTTTTTCTACAGGAGTTTCTGCTTCTGGCTCCTTCGGAGCTTCAACAGATTTTTCTTCTATAATTGTTTCAGTAGGTTTTTCTTCTACTTTTGGTTCTTCTACTTTCTTTTCCTCCTGTTCTGGTAAGTTTAGCTTATTTTTTAATGCTAAACCTTGAGCATTTGCTTTACTTACTATTTTCTTAACGTTGTCAGAAGTAATTATATCCTGTGAATCTGCTAATGCTGTTGCCGCACTATTTGCTTTTTGTATTAATAGTTTAATGTTGTCTTTAGTTGGTATTGTTGCAAATACTGATAAATTAAATGCCTCTTGGAAGGCTGTTTTTATGTTGTTTATGTAAACAAATTCATCAATTGTTAAGACCTCTCTTGTGAAAATCTGACCATTATCATATAAAATAGTTAAATTAAGACCAATTTCCATTGGTTCTATTCCAAACCTTGCTATTAGGTCTGCTTGTTTTTGGGTGAATTCTTCGCCTTTTTTAATTATTATTGCATCTTCTTTAATTGTAACTTTTCCGTCTACTAAAGAAGCTTTAATTCCTGCTTGCCCAAGTTCTCCTATAATCGGTCCGGGTGGGAAACTTGTTGGTCCTGCTGGAATTGTAATATCTCTTGGAGAAATTTGACCTGGTTTTGCCGGTGCTGCAGATTTATTTTTGTCTAATAATTTACATAAGTTAAAAGGATCTTCTTTTGTGAATAATAATGCCGGCATTGAAGTTTCTAAATGTGGTAAAATTTTTTCTATTCCTGGTTTTTTTTCTTTTAACTTTTCAATTGCTAATTTGATTAATCTTTTTTTTGTTACTCTGATATCTAAATTTGCCTTTAATTTTTTTCTAATTTTTTGAAATTGTGGTGATGGCAATGAAGTTAAATCTAGTAAAGCTAACTTTTCAGAACCTCCTATAAGTTTTACTAGTAATGCTAGTTCAGTTTTCTTTTTGTCTGATACGTGAGTTTTCATTTTTTAACTTCTTTTTTTGGCTTTTTGGGAATTTCTTTAAAAACTGGTCCCTTGTTTGTTATTTCTACAACTGGACCCATTGTTAATTTTAGGAACATAGATCTAATGTTATGAATTTCATTTGGTACTGCATGTAGAATTGCGTTGAAAACAGTGAATGCATTGTCTGCTATTTCTTCATCTTTCATGTTTTCTGTTCCAATGCCTGTTTTGATTATTGGTTCATCTTTTGTAGTTGCTCTAGTTGTGAATTCAAGTTTGTTTGCAACTGGTTTTAAATCAATTGTTGGTGGTACTACGCATCCTGCTTTTGGATTTGGCATCTTTCCTTTTGGACCGAATACTTTACCGAAAGCTGTTGCTATTTCTCCCATTAAATTTGCTTGGGCTATAAAATAATCATAAGAACCTGCTAGTTTTTTTGCTGCTTTCTTATTTTTTGCATAAGTAGGAAATTCTTCTTTTAGAATTACTTGATCAAATAAAGGTTTTGCCTTGGCTTCCATTTCTGGACCTACTAATGCGCAAACTCTTGGTTTTTTACCCCTTGGATAATGTAATTGTACAAATAAATCTACTTTTTGTTCTGGGTTTTTAACATCTATATTTTGTAAATTTACAATTAAGTCAAACGTCTGGGGGAACTTTCGTTTAGGACTAACTTCCCTTACTTTTTTAATAGAATCTAATATTGCTTTCTTATTCATTCTTCTCCTCCTACATAGTTGTAGTCTTAACGGATTGCTTTTGGTGAATTTTGGGTATTTATAAAGATTTCTATTGATGCGCAAGGAATTTAAATGATTTGTAATTTAGGGTTTCATGGGGAAAATATTTTATTATTGTGCTCTAGATATTGTAACTGCTTTAGGCTCTGTAAACTATAAATGGAATCATACAAGATTAGCCATTACTGGACATGAGAATATTTTAGATGAAGGTTTTATGATGCTTGGACCCCATACTGAGAATAGAGATCCCTATTTAGTTGGAAGAGCTTTGCGATCATATAAATTAGACGGAAAAAGGCAAAGTAAACATGTACATTTTTTGTATGGTGATGAATTAAACAAACATCCAATTGGTTTTAGGTTAAGAAATAGAGATAGTTATAAAAGACATCCCACTGGCTTTTTAAGAGATTTATCTGATTTTAATATTGATTTATTAGAACGTATTGAAAGATTTTGTTTTAAGGAAATTACTGGTACGGAATGGTATTTTAATAGAGTAGAACATATTCCAATCCCAATGAGATTTAGTCCGGATGAAAGATTTGATGCAAAAATTAAAAATAGAAATTTAACTTTAAAGGAAATGAGATATTTATTTAGGGAACTACCTATACTTGTAAAAAATTATACAGATAAAGGAGAACCAGCTGCAGCTTTTATAGATGGTCCTTTTACTAAGAAAAAAGAAGGAGATACTTTTGTTGATTTGCATGAAAGGGGGGAATTATTCCATGGGGGGTCAATGTTAGCAATTAAATTGGATTTGCCAATTGTTCCTTTTTCTATTTATAGATCCCCTGATAGAAGATTAGTCCAAGTGGACATTTGTGAACCTGTGGTGGATCATTTAACCCGGAATATAGATAGAAAAGATCTTACTAGGATTGTTGCGGAAATTATTGATGATAAATTAAGTATGCATAGAGAATCTCGTGATTAAGATTTTGTGAATCTAATTGTTCTAATTTGAAATTATTTTTTGTGATTATTTCATTTACTTTTTCTTTGTTTGTTAAAGAACTGAATACAATTAAGATTTTTCCGTTTTTGTTTAAATGTTTTTTAGCTTGTTTAAAGAATTTTTCTAATGTTTCATATCCTTTTTTTCCCCCCGTTGTTGTTAATGCTGATTCTTTGTCTTCTCTTTTGTCTTCTGGAAGGTAAGGTGGATTGAAAATGATTAAGTCAAATTTTCCTTTTATATTTGAAAATAAATTAGATTGTATTGTTTTAATCCCTTTTTTCTTTACAAATTCAACTGCTTCTTTATTGATATCTGCTGCAAGAACGTTATTTGTTATTTCTTTTGCTGTTTCTGCTTGAATTCCTGAGCCTGTTCCTAAATCTAGAACTTTCATATCTTTTTTAACAAATTTCTTAACATATTTTTGCAATAGAAAAGAATCTTCTGCTGGTTCGTAAATCATTTTACTTGTTTGAAATATTCTTCTACTCTTTCTAGAATATTGGTTAGATAGAAATCTTTTATTCTTTTTTCAAAAATTACTGAAAGATTATCAAATTCATGAATTCTGTATTGGTTTTGAACGTTTTCAACTAAATGTAAGTCTTTTAATCTTTTTATTTGCCTTCTAATGTTTGAAGAAGCAATTCCATTTAATTGTAGTTTTTCTTTTTTTCTGTTTTTAATTACTAAAGAAACTATTTCTTCTGATGCTAACAAATGTTTTTTATCTTTAGCATCTAATAGAACTGAAAGAACATCTACTATTATGTCACGAGAATCTCCTGGTTGTAATAAACCAACTGATAAGCAGACTTTTCTTATGTTTTCTCTTTTAGAAGCTTTGTAAGGTTTTTCATATTTCCTTAAAGTTAACTCTGCTAAAGGAATGTCTTTCGAAATAGTTTTAGGCATAGCTTAAATTATAATGTAGAAGTTTAAATATTTTTGGTTTTTACTTTTTCTTCTTAGATTTCTTTTTTAGAGTTTTCTTCTTTACTTTCTTTTTTCTATTTTCGGGATGAATATGTGAAAAACCCAATATTGTGAGGATTATTAATACGATTCCTACGAAAATATATGCTACGTTAATTGCTATTGATCTTGGTTGTTCTAAATGAGAATTTGTTTGAGTTTCTTCATTTATTGAAGTTTGTCCACCCATTTCCATGGTTAAACGATAAACTGCTGAACATTTGTCTTCTGTGTCACAAACTCCCCCGTTATCATTGTAAAAAGGACAGCAAACTTCTCCAATGTAACAATCTGCATTTGTTGAACAATAGCTTTGTTCCCAATCTAATTGGTATAGTCCTGTAATTCCTGAACCCATTAGCCAGGATGAGAAAAATAACAATGCCATTAATCCTATAACAACTGCAGTACGTTCATGTTTCATACTTTAGATTAAGTTTAATATGCTTATAAAATTATTGTTTCTTAGAGATTTTCCATAGAATTTCGAAAAAAGATCTGTAACTGTCTGCTAAATCCTTTGATTTTATTAAAATTGTGTAAAAAGGTTCTGTGAAGATTGCAATTGCTATTTTATTTCCATAAATTGTTGTTATTGTGGGTATTTGGAACTCTTTTGGGAGATATCTAACTTCTGATTTTTTTGTTTTTAAGATTTTTGTGCCTTCTTTTGCTAGAATTCTTTCTTTGATTTTCTTTTCTTTTAATTGTCTTAAAAATTGTTTTGCATAGATAAATTGATTAAAAGTTCCATCTTCTCCAAGGACTACATAATCTTTTCCTGTTCTTATTATGTCCTTTAGAACTGTTATCCCCCCTTTTGTCCCTTGATAGAGTTCTACTGAAATGTTTTCTTTTTCTGTAGGAATTATATTTGATAGTTTTGGTAGAATGTTTTGTAATATTTTTTCCTTGTCTTTTAAGAAATCAATTAATGTTTTTGGATCTGCTGCTATAAAATATTTTATATTGTTTCTTATTACGTAGCTTGTTAGGCCTTTTTGTATCAAGGAGTTTAAAACCGAATATGTTACACTTCTATTAATTTTTGTTAGTTTTGATATTTTGCTTGCTTCTTGGTATTTTTCTTTTAGTAATTGTAAATATACTTTCGATTCTTGTTCTGTTAATCCTATTTCTTGGAGTTGGTTTTCCATGGTTCTGTTTAGTTGTTTTTGTATTTAAATCTGTTGTTTTTTAAGAACAACAATAATTTATAAAATACTGTTTAATTTCTTTTTTGTAAAATGAAATTTCGCGAATCTTTAACTAATATAAAAAAGTTTTTGTTCAACAAAACTTATGAATTTGATGAATCTTGGAATGAAGAAAGGAAATATCCTTTTTTTGGAAAAATTGATGAATATCATCGACAAGGGATTTTATTTGGATCGGCTATAGCCATTTATGGAATGGTTTCTTCCCTGGTGGGGGGTATGCAAGAAGATCTTACACTCTCAAAACTGCATTTAGGAATGATTCCTATCCTGGTGGGTTGTTCAGACATTTATCTTAGGATGTTAAAAGAGCATAGATTGAAAATAAAACACCCTTCCGGGATTGTCGGTTCTGTTTCTAGTTTAGTTGAAACTGTAAAAAATGCATTAACTGCAGATGAAAAAGCAAGGAGTCGTCCAAATATAAAAAGCAAAATTAGATTAGACATCCTATATGGCTTTGATAAAGATAAAGATGGAGAAATTGATGAAATCAAAGAAATATTTGGCCCAAGCTATAACAAAGACCATGAAAAATTCTTAGAATTAAAACAATATTTTGAATAGATTAACACAACAAACTTTATAAACAAACTTACTTTTTAAGTTTTTATGGAATTAATTGCATACTTATCAACTGGAAAAGGAACCTGGGGACATGTTTCTAGGATGGTCCAAGATGGAGATTTTGAAAAGGTTTATTTAATAACCAATGACTACGGTAAAGAAAATTATACCGCTGATGCAAAAACTGAATTGATTGCTGTTAATTCCAGCCAAGGTTTGAAAGAACTTAGAGATGAAATTAGGACTGTTCTTAAAGAAAAAGTAAAGGGTGCTGAAGTTGTGGTTAATTTTGTTTCTGGAACTGGTAAAGAACATATGGCTTTAATGTCTGCTTTGTTAAAATTAGGTGTTGGAATAAGATTTATGGCTTTAACAAAAGATGGTGTTGAAGAGATTTAATTAAACAAATTTCTTATAGCATCCCATATAGACCCAAAGAAACTTATATCTCCTTGTTCAGCTACTTGATGTGTTGAAATAGAGAATTCTTGTGTGGCTTCTAAATTATTTCCATTTGAATCTTTTAAAATATTTCCATGAGAATCAGTTAAAATTATATGTAACCTGTACCTGCCAGGTTTTGCTATTTTTCTTAATTCTGGGTTTATTATGTTAAACCTATCTTTAATGGAATATATCCCATCTATTATAATTGGAGCTCCGCCTGAAATGATTTTATAATCTTTCCATCTTCCAAAATAATCAACTTGCACCTTCATCCTTAAGTAAGCAGTTAATGGTGCTCCTTCATTCTGTATGTATGAATCTATCCTTGTTAATCCTCCAACTGCAATGCAATCTGTATAAATTGTATTCCCTTCTCCTTCCGCCACAGCATCTTTCCACAAGCAATTGTCTTCAACTATGTTGTTGTCTCCTTCTACTAAGATTGTGTAACCTGCAACCTGATCATATTTTACTATTGAATTATTTATTATTATATTATTGTCTCCTTTAATATTCATTCCCCTTCTTGTTTCAAAAGAATTTAAAAATATTTCATTATTCTCACTATATGCATTTATACCAAACCCGCCAGAAATTATATTATGGGAAATTTCTGAATTTGTTAAAGTTTGATCTTGACTGTAAACTACCATTCCTGTAGATATATCTTTCATGGTGTTTTCTGTTATTTTTAATCCGTCTGAACTATAAACCTTAATTCCAGTTCCTTGAGAATTTCCAAAGATTTGATTATCTTTTATTGTATAGTCCTTAAGGCCGGCTGCTTTTATTGCTATTTCATTAGTTTTGAAAACATTGTGTTTAAATGTTTCATCTTTTAAGCAACCCAAATAAACTCCTTCTTCATTTTGTTTTATTAAATTATACTCTATTATGTTTTTTGTTGTATATCTATTTTGGGGGTTCACACAATAATATTGTTTGATTCCTATTTTGTTTTTTTCTACAGTATTATCTGTTATTTCTAGTTCTCTTTCGCTTGTTCCTTTTATGTCAATCCCAACTTCGACATTGTCTGAGATTATATTGTACTTCATTTCTGTGTTCTTAGATTCAGAAGAAAAAACTACCCCGTATTTATTTTTTGTAATCAAATTTTCTTTAATTTCACTATCTTCACTTCCTGACTCAATCCCTGTGTTGAAATCTTTTATTTTACAATTTTTTATAATTATGTTTGTTGTCCCACTTTTTGCCCTTATTCCGGCGTATGGTGGAACTCCTATTCTTTTTTCATTATCAGATCTTGCAACTAATGCTCCGGGTCCAGAAATTGTGTAGCCGTTACAATCAAACGTAACATCATTTGAAACTATCTCAAAGCAAGTTTTCTCAGAATGATAATTATCTTGTAAGATAAAACTTTCAGTTATGTTTTCAGAAAAACATTCAGTATTTGCTTTTACAAGACTAGCTATGAAAATAAATACAAATATTGTTAGTATTGTTTTTTTCATTTTAATGTAATTGGTTCGTTTGGTTCAAAAACTCCTTTTTCAAGTCTTAACATAATTGTGAGATCATCCAATGCTCCTTCTGGGAAATAATCTATTTGTTCATTTTTACAGTATCTATAATAAGCGCAAACTTGTCCATTTGGACAATCTATATCTGAATCACATGGTTCTCTAACAATAGCGCAGAAACCTTCTACACAACCGTAATAAATCCCTAAATTCCCTTGACATTCTTGACTTGTTATACATGGAATATCTGTTAACTCACTTGTGTTTGTTGGTTCATCTATTCCTTCTAGGACGCAATTATAATTTTCACAAATATATCCCATTTCACAATCTGAATCTTCAAAGCAAACTAAACCTGGATTTAATATGCATTCATTGTTTTCGCAAATGTAATATGTTGGACAGCCAGTGTCAGATATACATTCATTAATTGTTCCTTCTATGCAATTATTTGTTGTTGTATCGCAAACATAACCTAATACGCAATGATTATCTATTGTGCATCCTTCTACACAATCTGGGAACATGCAATATCCATTTGGACAATCTTCATCGTAATGACATTCTGGTTCTGGAATGTCTGGTGATCCTTGTTCATCAAACATGTAAGCATGAGTGTACGCAAAATCCTTACTACAAGATATTGAAGTAGAAGATTCTAGAACGTTTTCAAATCTTAAGGTTATTTTTCCAGATAAAGTGTATCTTGCTGGGATTTCTAATTCTAAAAATGAACATCTTTCTGCATAGGAATGCATTATGTTTTGAGATTCTCCATTTATGAACCATTTAAACTTAGTTGTTTTGTATCCTAAAACATCTCCACTATTTCCAGTTTGTAAAAGCAAAATATTATCTTGATTTCTTGCTACTATCATTTTAAATTCTATATAATCGCTAACATAATTAGCAGATCCACAACGCATTCTTATTCTTTGATCCCCATTGCAATCATAAATTGTTTGACTACTACATCCTTCACAATTAAAGTCATGGCTTGTTGCATCTTCTCCTAAATCAAAATGATCTATGTAACCAGAAGGTGAATATTTTATTTCTCCAGGGTAATTTGTGCAAGAACTAACAAAAATTATTGAAAAAGCTAAAACTATCAAAAAAACCTCTTTTTTCATGATAAGCATTATTGTTTTTATGTATATAAATGTTTCTGGAAAAGAGGCTTTGCACAAAAACTAGTTCACTTTTTGTGCAAGCATAATTTTGGCACATTCTAAAAAATCTACCTCAATTCCTAGCTCAAAACTCTCGTGAATCAAAACTACAATATTGTGAGCTAGAATCTTACACATTATTTCATTTGTCTGGCTTCTAATAGATTTACACCTGCAAAAGTCTCCAAATTTCCTTTTTATCATAGCAAAAGTAGATTCAACATTGCTTCTCTTATGATAATGATCTGCAAATGCTTCATAATCACTTGTAAACAATTTATACATCTTAGCCCAGGTTGGAGATCCTCTGGATTTTCCAGTTACATTGCTCTTAAATGGAATGTAAGGCAAAGCTCCAACTTTATTAGCTAAATCCATGTTGGCTCTTGAAGAATAAGCTTTATCAGCGCTAATTTCATTCATATTAAAGTTTTCATTTGTTTTATTGATTAATGTAGTAAACATGCAGCTATCTCCTACTTTGCTATCTGTTATCTGGCAGGATGTTACTATGTTTGTTTTAACTCCTGTACAAACATGAGCTTTTAGATAGCCCATTCTTACATTTTTTCCAAATTGGTTTCTTACATCTACCCATCTGTCAAACCTTTTAGTTCCAAAACCTGTAGAATCAACTGCAAAAGTATTTTCTACCTGTTTTAAAGGTAGAGAAGAGATAGAAATTAAATATTCTAGAATAATCCACATTGCAGAATCATCAAAATAGTTTAAAACTGTGTTGAAATGTGGGACATCTTGAATATAACCTGCTTTTTTAGCTAATTCTAGATCAGATATAGTTCTCCTAGAAGAAGTATTTGTATAAGTTTTTATCATACAACAAAAGATCATATCTCTTAATGCTTTTCTTGGTCTTCCAAAATTATACTCTCTTTTTGGAATTATGTTTATTAATTCGTCTAATAGTTTATAGAATAGAACTTTCTCTTTAGTTTGGGCTAGATTGTATTCTGTCCATTCTTGAGAGTAAGTTTTATTAACCGGTTTGTTTATTTCTTTTTCTGAGTTCATTTCGGTGGGCTCCTCCAGAGAGAGGTTCTTTTGCGAGGATGTCTCTCTGGTTACTTATTAGTATATTACTATAAGGTATACAAGTCTATTTAAACATTTGTATAATTCATTATATATTTTAGTATAATACTAAAAGTAATATAGTGTGTAGTAAAGTGACATATGTCACTAGTAGATTTACATTAAATTGAACCATCTAAATTTCTAATTAATAATAAAATGTAAAGTGTAGTTAAGCTCGTATCTGCCAGATTTTCGACTGTTAATTCCTTATTACAGAATTTA
>JAHJUI010000022.1 GCA_018829185.1 Nanobdellota archaeon
CATCTTAATCTTTTTAGCAAACGCTTAACTTTTTTAACTAGTTTTATCTCTTTTTTCATTGTTAGACACCTCTATTGTCTAACCCCCTAGCTCAAGCTAGGGGTTATCTATTAATAAAATTTTAGATTTAGGACAACGCCATACATCACAAAATTGAAATGGATACCTTAGAGGCATATTTAAGAACAAAATTAGCTGAAGATGAAGTAGTAATTGTTAACGAAGACGGTCTTGAGTTTAAGTTTGATTCGCATGAACTAAGAAATGAATATCATGATTTTTGTTTTCTTGATCCTGATGGCCTTGTTGTGCAATTGCCTTATAGAGATATTAAAAAGTGGAGAGTAAAAGAACCCAAAGAATAATTATTTTTTCAAAGGAAACATAGAATCAGAATCTTTATTGCCAAACTCATTAAAACTTAAAAGAGTTCCTAAGTCTAATCTTCTTGGCATTGTAAGTTTTTGATCAGAATAACCAAGAGTTATTACTGCTTCTACTGAAACATTTCCAGGTATTTTTAAATCTCTTTTTATTGCTCTTTCATCAAAAGCTCCCACCCAGCATGATCCAATTCCAAAGGTATGTGCTTTTAACATAATGTTTTGGATTGCAACTGCACAATTTTGAGTTGGAAACTTTGAACTTTTGTAGAATTTATCGATTGTAGAATTGTCTGAGCAAACTACAATATGAATTGGTGCTTTATTCATCCATTTTTGGCCTAAACAAGCACTTGTTATTTTGTCTTTTAGTTCTTCTTTATCAACAACAATGAATCTCCAGTTTTGCAAATTACCAGCTGATGGGGAGTATCTTGCTGCATCTAAAATAAAAGCTAATTTTTTCCAAGGAATTGCTTTTTTCTTGTATTTTCTTATTGATCTTCTTCCTTGCAAAATTTTATCGAAATTCATACGAAACCTTTTTATTGTAGGAAATATATAAATGTTCCTATGAGGTATGATATTTTTGTTGATTATTTAGAAAGATTAGAAGGAACTACAAAAAGGTTAGAAAAAACAAAAATTCTTGCTGAATTAATTCAAAAAGCTGGAGAAGATATTACTGAAATTATTTATTTAGTACAAGGAATTGTTTTTCCGCAATGGGATGAAAGAAAGTTAGGGATGAGTTTTAGATTAATAATAAAGGCTATTGCTTCTTCTACTGGAATATCTCCAGATAAGGTTGAAAAATCTTTTACTAAGAAAGGAGATCTTGGTTTAGTTGCAGAAGAATTTATCAAGAATAAAAAACAAAAGACTTTATTTTCTAAAGATCTTAATGTTAAGAAAGTTTTTGATAATTTAAAGAAATTAAGTTCATTAGAAGGCCATGGAACGGTTTCTAAGAAAATTGCTTTAGTTTCTGAGTTGTTGACTAGTGCTAATCCAATAGAAGCTAAATATATTTGTAGAACTGTTGTTGATCAATTAAGGATTGGGGTTGCTGAAGGAACCTTGAGAGATGGAATTGTTTGGGCTTATTTTCCAAGAATAATCGGTATTAATGATTTTGGTAAACATAAAAATGTTTTAGAAGTTAAGAAATTAGAAGATTTGAAAAATTTAAAGAAATATGATTTTATTAAAGCAGAAAATGACAAACTAGCTAGAGAAGTTTATAATCATTTTGTTGATGTTGTTCAAAAAACATATAATATTGTTAATGATTTTGCTGTTGTTGCAGAAGAAGTTAAGAAAAATGGGTTAAATGCAGCAAATAAAGATATTAAATTAAATCCTGGAAGACCTTTGAATCCAATGTTGGCAATTAAAGCAAAAGATTTTGATGGTGCGTTTAAAGATGTTGGAATGCCGGCTCTTGCTGAATACAAAATTGATGGATTTAGGGCCCAATTTCATTTTGATGGAAAAGATGTTAAAATATTTACAAGAAGATTAGAAAATGTAAGTAATCAGTTTAAAGAATTGATTCCTATTGTTAAAGAACATGTAAAAGCGAAGTCTTTTATTATTGATTCTGAAATTGTTGGTTATGATATTAAAAAAGATAAATTTCTTTCTTTTCAATCTATTTCTCAAAGAATCAAAAGAAAATACGATATAGAAAAAACTTCTAAAACGGTTCCCGTCATGATTGTTGTTTTTGATATTTTATATAAAAATGGGGAGAGTTTGATTGATAAAACGCAAGAAGAGAGAAGGAGTATTTTAGAAAAGACTATTGATGAAAAAAAACATAAAATTGAATTGACTAAGAAAAAAATTACTAATACTACTAAAGAAATGGAAATTTTCTATAAAGAAAGTTTGAAAAAAGGTAATGAAGGAATTATGATTAAAAATTTGAAGAAAATTTATACACCCGGCAGAAGGGTTGCTGGATGGGTTAAAATTAAACCTGGCTTAGAACCTTTAGATTTAGTTATTGTTGGGGGAACTTATGGGGAAGGAAAAAGAGCTAATGCGCTAAGTTCTTTCAGGTTGGCTTGTTATGATGAAGGAAAGTTTTTAGAATGTGGGATGGTTGGAACTGGTATTAAAGAAAAAGATAATGAGGTTACGTTTGAAAGCTTAACTAAGTTATTGACTCCACTTATTACTAAGAAAAAAGGGAAAACTATTGACATTAAGCCAGAGATTGTTGTTGAAGTAGAGTATGAGGAAATTCAAAGGAGTCCAACTTATAATTCTGGTTATGCTTTAAGATTTCCAAGAGTTAAACAATTAAGAAATATGGAAAAAGCAGCCAAGGATGCTTCTAGTTTAGATTATGTTAAAAAGATATTTATGAAGCAAAGGCAGCAAAGGTAAGTTTTCTTTAAAAAATAACTTCTAAACAATAACAATATTTATATATGGGGTGGTACCATTTAGTAATAGTTTATATTTGGTCACAGTGAAGAAAACATTGTGGAATCAATCAGTAATAAAAAGAGGGTGATCCTCGGGAGGGGGTATTAATGATTGTAAAAGAAGAATTTTTAGGTAAGCTTAGACAGTTTTTTGGGTTAAATTTATATGAAGTAAAGATATGGACTGCGTTGTTATCAAGAGGAGTTTCTACTGCTGGTGAACTTTCTGACATTGGTGATGTTCCTAGATCTAGAGCATATGATGTTTTAGAAAGTTTAGAGAAAAAAGGTTTTGTAATTATGAAACTTGGTAAACCAATTAAATATCTAGCTGTAGAACCTGGTGAAGTAGTCGAAAGAGTAAAAAGAAATATTAGAGATGAAGCAGACAGACATATTTCAAGATTAAAAGATTTAAATAATGGAGATGTTTTAAATGAATTGCACACCTTACATACCCAAGGTATTGAATTTGTTGAACCTTCTGATTTAAGTGGTGCAATCAGAGGTAGACATAACATTTATACACATCTTGAAAGTATGATTAAAAAAGCTGAAAAGAGTGTTATAATAATGACAACTTCAAAAGGTATTTTGAGGAAGCTTGAAGTTTTGGGTCCAGTAATTCAGAAGTTAGCAAAGAAAAATATAAAAATTAAAATTGCTGCTCCTGTAAACAAAGAGACTAAATCAGCTATAAAAGACATAATGAAGTTTGCAGATGTTAAAGACTTAAAGAAAATGGACGCAAGATTTGTTATTGTGGATGGCAAAGAATTAATGTTTATGGTCATGCATGATGATGATGTACATCCAAGTTATGATGTGGGCGTTTGGGTAAACACACCTTATTTTGCAAGTGCATTAGAGGGTTTGTTTGAAATGTCTTGGAGTGGATTAAACTCTGCAGGAAAAGTCATTAATAAAGTTTAATTTTTTCTTTTTTTAATTTAAAATGAATAACTTAGAAACAACTACAGAAACTGAATTTGAAAATTTAGGGGATAGATTTAAGCACTTTTTTGATTATAAATTGGGTGCTAAAGGCGGAGCAATAATGGGTTGTGGTGTTTGGTTAAGTACTTTTTTTAATGGTCGTGATATTTCTTCTGCTAATTGGTCTGGTTTATTCCAATGAGTTTATACTTTTTCTATGGCTAGTCTTTTTAGTAAAATGGCTGTAAAACTTAATGAAAATAATAATCGGTTAGTAGCTTTAGCAGTTCCAACTGTATTAACAACATTAATTACGCTTGGAGTACATTTGTTAAAAGGTGAACTTCTTGATATAGATCCAAATTATATTAGGTCTGTTATGCCGGTTTTAGCATTATCCCCTGTAGGATATAATTATTCTATAAGATATAGAGCTAAACATCCTTATTGAAAAAGTTGATTTATTTTAACTGATCTTTCTTTTATTACTTGAGAAGTTAATTGTTTTAGCTTGCTTGCTTTTGTTTTTTGTATTGAACTAAATTTTGATACATTTAGGACTTCTGGTTTAATTTCTTTTAGTAGATTTAATGTTTCTTTAAAGTCTTTTTCTGTTTCTGTGGGGTATCCTACGATTATGTCTGTTGCAACTGAGAGATTTGGGATTTCTTTTCTGAATGCTTTTATTATTTTTTTGAAATCATTTACATTGTATTTTCTTTGCATATCTTTTAGAACTTTATTAGATCCTGATTGTATTGGAATATGTAAGAATTTTATTATTTTATTATCTTTGTATATTTTTATTAATTGATTTAAGAACTTTAAAGTAAATTCTGGGTTCATCATTCCTACTCTTATTTTGAAATCTCCTTCTATTTTGACTATTTCTTCTAATAACTCTGGTAGGTTTGTTTTGATATCTAACCCGTAGCAACCGCAATCAGTTGCAGTTAAGTTTATTCTTTTGTAACTTTGTTTTAACCTTGTTTTAATTTCTTTAATAATCTCTTTTTGTGAAAAAGAATATAAATCTCCTTTAGCAAACTTAGTAATACAATAAGAACAATTACCTTTACAACCTTCAGCAATCTGGATATTAACTACCTCTTTATTTTTTGTTATTTTCGGAAGATTTAATTTATTCTCTTTTCTTTTGCCTAAAAATTCTAAAATTTTATCTTTATTTTTTATTAGTTTGACAATATTTCTAACATGGTGGGAATTTATTAAAGACGCATTTGGGGCAATTTCTTTACAAATTTCGCGTTCTGCCTCTGGCATGCATCCTGCAATAATAAGCTTCTTTTTTGGATATTTTTTAATTATTTCTTTAATTTTGCTTACAACCTTAGATTGTGTTGAAGATTTGACAATACATGTTACGAGAATGATTACATCCGCTTTATTGATGTTTTCTATAATTTTATAACTTGCTTTATTAACCAACCCCCTAATGATTGCTGCATCATCTTGGCTTGCGGCACATCCATATACTTCAACATAAATTTTAATCATTTTTAGTATATACCCCATAACTTACTTTTGTTATTTTTTCGTTATTACATAATTCTTTTAATATACTATGAACTCCTGACTCAGACATATTAACCTTTTTTATAATTTCTTTTACTCTTGCTGGTTTATTTTCAAGTAGTTTTAATATCTTTGCTTTAGACAAATTGCCTGAATATTTTTTTAATAAATTTGAAAAATATTTGATATAAAAATTAGGAGTATTAAATTCTTTATTATCTATAATTTTTCTTACTTCTTTATTTATGGTTGGAAGGCTTTTTTCAGTATATGGATCATTTCCTTTCCTATGACTATATTCAAGCATTGCAAGGAAAATCTTATTTTTTTCTATTCCTTTAAAATATCTGCTATTTCCTCCAGCTTTGCTTCCTTCAATAAAACCTCCAATTTTCAGAAAATTAGTCACAGATTTAAAATTATTGGTGTGTAGTACATTTCCGTTCTTAATCATTTTTATCCCTATAATCTCTGCAAGATTTTGCCATTCTTTGATTAAAATTGGGTGAAAACATGTGAATTGTAAAAGGGGTCTGCCATATCTCTTTTTTGTTTTACTCATTACAACGCACCCCTCAAAACTTATTCCAATTCTGAATAATAATTTTATCAATTCAGTTGGTTTTCCATAAAAGGGGGAAAGTGTGGGCTGAGTTTCTTTTGAATATTGCTGCCAACTTTGTTTTCCTCTTTGGGGTTGATGTTTTGTTGTAGGTGTTCTTTTATAAACTTCTTTTAATATTTCCCTTGCCTTATTTTGTCTAGAAAATACAGTTTTTACGTTAGTTCTTTTATCTACCTTTATTCTTGGGTTTAGATTTAATTCTTCTAACAAATTCACAAAAATCTCTAACAAATCGATATCTGTGTTTGCTAAACCAATTGTTTTGTATTTGTAATTTCCTTCACCATCTGTTAAAAGAGTTATAGCTAAAATATCAATTAAACCTTCCCTTCCAAATTTATTTTTCCAATTTTCAATAATGTGTTTTTTATTTCCGATTGGTATTTTTCTCTTTCTTGATAAGGTTTTAGAAACAGTCTCTGATCTAGTTTTATTCCTCATTAAACCAAATTTTTCATATTCTTTAAATCTTTTCCACATTGTTACCCCACATGTTTTATAAAGTGCTGCAATAGTGTAAGTTGGAACTCCAATATCATAAAGAGCTATTTGATTTAACATTTCTTCTGAAGTAAAATTAATTTGTCTTTTCATATGTAAAAGAAATGGGTTTTTATTTATAAATGCTTCTCGTGCACTTGTCACAGTGACAAACTAATACTTCTTGAATTTAATATAAGCTAAAACACAGCTTATTTCGTCAAAAGTTATTGATTCATCATTTAATCTTTCTTTAATTTCCCTTAAATAATATGTCTCATTTTTAATTTTAGAAAGTATTTTGTAAACTCTTTTCTTAGGAATAATCTCAAAAACTAATAATTGATTATGTTCAATAAGTCTTACAAAATGAGTCCAGATTGTTGATTCTTTAAGATCCCTCCTTTTAGCAATCTCCTTTACATTTAATCCATTTCTTAATAATTGCAAGGTTTTTAAAGAACTAAATTGGACGTTATTGGTTCTTGACTTTTTGATAAAATTCTCATGTTTCTTAGGATTTTTGATCTTAATATAAGATTCAATTGGAAAATATTTATTAAACCTCTTTACTACATCTCTTTTGTATTTGTATGCGTTTGCATGAGAAATAAAAGCTAGCCAACCTTCTAATGATTCCATAGCTATTTCTCTATTAATTTTCTTTTCTTTATGTAACTGTTTTAATTTCTTAAATTTTCTTTCAAATTTGTTGATATTCTTTCTTCTGATTAATCTGTGGTAGTAAAAAATCCTATAGCCAAGAAATGAAATTCCATTATTTAATTTTAATATTCTCGATTTGTCTGGATGTAATTCCAGATTTAGTTTTTCTCTTAGAAAATCATCAATCTTACTTTGATATTCTTTTAATGTTTTTCTTGAATGGTGTAAAATAATAAAATCATCAACATAACGAATATAATATTTTGCTTTTAGTTTTTGTTTTGCAAATTGATCTAATTCATTTAGATAAAGATTAGCAAAAAACTGAGAAGTTAAATTGCCTAATGGCATCCCCCTATTCTCTATTTTAGTCTTATAATTGCTTAGAATTATTTTTATTAGATTTATTACTCCTTTATCTTTTATTTTCTTTTTGATGATAGAAATAAGAATCTCGTGGTCTACAGTTTCAAAATAATACTTGATATCTGCCTTTAGAACATAACATGTTCTAGTATTATTCTTAGATACTTTTCTTTTAAAATAATCAACTCTTTGAACAGCTTTTAAGGTCCCTTTTAATTTCCTGTTTGCATATGAATCAAAGATAAAAGTCTTATCGAATATTGGTTCAATAAGGTTGCATAAAGCATGATGTATAACTCTATCTCTGAAATCAGATTTTGAAATCTTTCTGGTTTTAGGATCTCTTAGAATAAATGTTTCTAATGGTTTTGGTTTATATGTATTATTAAGCAATTCTTTTTGTAATTTCAATAGGTTATTTCTCAGATCTTTTTCAAATTCAATAACATAAGACCTTAATGTCTTTCTTTTTCTTGCTTTTTGAAAGGCTCTTTCAAGGTTTTTGTAAGAACAAAGCTTTCTAAATAAGCTTTCTGACATAAAAGAAGAAGAAAGTGTCCTAGCATTTATTAGCTTAGCTATTCCAACAAGACGCCCATTGTTGTTGTCAAGGTTGTTGTTACCATTGGCATTGGACCTGTTGTTGAGCCTGTTGACATACCAAAGCCTCCAAGGTAGCCATTTCACTTTTATTATATTCACCACTACTTCACTTGCTAGTGTCATAGTTGTATTTTATAGCAGATATTCTGCCATAGTGAAACAGCATGTAGCCCAGCTAACCACACACAATAAATCACTTTATCGTTGTCAATTTATGTGCCTATTGGCTAGGACAAAAAAACAGAAAAAGAAATAATATAAAAAGTTTATTATTTAGCTATTGTAACGCCTGCTACAGGTGTGTAAACAAGGCCATCTTTTCTTTCAAATTTCTGACCTTTTGAAATTGCACATGCAATTCTGCTTTCTAATGCTCTTTCAACAGGTTTACCTTCGGTTGCGTGCGCCTCTGGCGCTACTCCAACAAGACGCCCACTGCTGCCGCCAAGGAGGTTGCTACCATTGGCATAGGACCTGTCGTAGAGCCTGCCGACATACCAAAGCCTCATTGTTGGTTCACTCTGTGAACCTGCGACATAAATTCCCATATTTTTATCATAACTAAATCTTTCTTTTGCTTGGCCAAAAACTTCTGTAGCATAAGCATTAAGCAATTCAGAATCTCTCGCTAAAGCTTTCCAAACAGGATTAGTTTTTGCTTGTCTTAATGACAAACTTTCCCCGGCAGCATATTTTTGAATTTCTGCTTTAGAAAATTCTTGTCCTTCTAGTTGATCATAAACTCCATCTTCTAGCACTAAAGCACTAGCACTTAATTTACTATCCGGGCTTAAATCTCTTAAATGTTCAGAATCTAGAACAATTTTAACCCTTCCATCAGGATGATAAACAATTGCATCACCTGTATCAAAATAATTATCCCTCCAAGCACTTTTAATATCATCAGAACCTGCTGAGACTTCTAATCTCCTTCTCATTAGTCCTGAAACAGATAAAGGAGTTCTTCCTTCTGCTATTAATAAAGGCATTTGATCTATGTTTTTACCATAAAATTCTTTAAAGTTAAGTGTTGGTTCATTTAATTGTAACATTTTTATTCTCCTCCTTTCTTGTAAAGGCCACTTACACTTCTCTCAAAATCTTCTCTACTGGCTTCAGCAACAAAAGGTTTCGATGTTGCTAAAATCCGACTTAAATTTGGTGCAACAAGCTGTCCATCTGATATCGCGACTTGCGCCTCTGGCGCTACTCCAACAAGACGCCCACTGCCATCGCCAAGACTGTAGCCGCGAGCACTGGACCTGCCGCCAAGCCCGTCGGCACACCAAAGCCTTGCTCCTTGTCTTGATGAAGGGTAAACACCCATAACTTTATCTTCAGCTTTTCCAGTCACTTTACTGACCATTTCTCTATAATCTTGAAGTAATTTGGTATCTCCTTCTGCAACAAACTCCCAAAATGCCTGTCTTTTTGAAGGTAAAGAATAAACATCACCTTGAAGTCTACTTACCTCACCAGAGTTAAAAGTAAATCCTTCCATATCTGCGTATTCTTCAGGTTTTACAGGCAAACCATAATCCCTAGTTAAGTCTGCTTCAGGAGTAATTTTAGCTAGTAAATCTGGATGTTCATTAGCTAAAACAGCTCTAACTTCTTCAGTAGTAGGGTCCCTAACATTTAAAAGAGCTATATGAAAATAATTATTTTCCCAATTCTTTCTTGATTCATCACTAGCACCCAATCTTCTTTCCATTAATGTCTTTCCAGACATTAAAGTTCTTCCTTCTGCTAAAAGTAAGGGTAATTGACTTCTAATAGGTGCGGCTCCTCTTTCTGGGAATGTTTTATAAACAGTTATATTTAGTTTATCATCTAATTGCATTTTATTTTACCTCTTGATTCTTGTAGATTTGGGAATTATTTGCTCTTTATAAACTTTTCTATTTGTAGTTATTTATAAGTAGTTAAAATTCCTGCTAAGACTTCTGAATCTGCGTAATTAGCTTGGCAGCCAAATGTTTTTATGAAAACTTTCATTTTACTCTATATTTTCCTAACTCTTTTTTAGAAATCTGTTTAATTTTTACTTCTTTTTTCTTTATTTTAACAGTTGCTTGTTTAGCTTTTGTATAATAAACTAAAATCCTAGCTCCAATTCCAAATTCTTTGCCTTGTACAAGAACAGAAGGTCCAGGAACATCAACTGGTTCTAATAAAACATTTTTTCCTTTTAATTGCTCTAAAACTTTATTTTCATATTCATTTCTGCCAACAATTATTTTATCTTTACCAATTCTAAAATGGCGACCAACATTCAAAAGTTTTAAATCATTTACAACAACATTTTTCTTGTGTTTAAATAAATCTCTGACTTTTATTGCATATTCTTTGTCTGTTAACCTGCAACCTGATCCACCACAAAGAAAACCATCAATTTTTAATTTCTTGGCTAAATCAAGTTGTGGCGTTCTGTTTCTTCCTCTAAATTTAAGTAACTTTCCTCTATCAATCCAGCCTTTTTTCTCAGCTTCTGTTTCTGGCAATAAACCAGCACATAATGGTCTAACCAACTTTCCTTTCAAACCAGCTTCTTCTTCAATTAGCATTAAAGTTTTGAAATGTTGAGACATTGGCCTTTGACCAACAACTTCCCCTGTAAAAAGAAACTTAGCTCCAATTTCTTTAGCATATTCTTTTGCTTTTTTTAAGATATAAATCTTGCAATCAACACATGGATTTACATTTCTACCATATCCATGTTTTGGATTTCTGACTATTTTTATGTAATCTTTGCCTTTATTCATTAGTTTTATTGGGATTTTTAGTTTTTTGGCTAAATCCCCAATAGAACAGCCTTTTCCAGTACAAGTACAAAAAGGACTAACAAAATTCAAAGCAATTACTTCAATACCTTGATCTTGGACTAATTTGATAGCTAAAGCACTATCTAACCCACCTGAAAACAATCCAACTGCTTTTATCTTTTTCATTATAATTTTAACCAAAAAGAGCTTTAAAAAACTATGGTTTTGGTGTTTTTAAACTCATGATTAAACTATCAAAAAGCTTATAAACGCTGCTGGTTCAGCCATTCTTAGTACTTATGGAGGTATTTTTTAAAATGAATAAAGAAATAGAAACTGAAACACCAGAAGAAGAAACCACAGAAGAATCTGATGATACTGAAGAAGTAGAAGAAGAGGAAGCTGAAGAAGAAACAGAAGAATCTGATGATACTGAAGAAGTAGAAGAAGAAACAACTGAAGAAGAACCTGCAGAAAAAGAATCAGAAGAGGAAGCTCCAGCTGAAGAAGAAAAACCTGCAGAAGAGTAAATCAGTTCTAATTCTAAAATTCTTTTTATTTCTTTTTTATAGATGCATTTAAAGCTTTTAGAAGTTCTTTAATATCAATTCCGTGCATTTCGGCACCTTGCTCTAATGATTCATATTGTGCTGCATGACATCCTACACAATGTAATCCAAATTTAAAGAATATTTCGACTGTTTCAGGGTATTTTTGTACTATTTCCCCTATTGCCATTTCTTTTGTTATCATCTTATTTCCACTTTATTTATTTGTTTTAATGCTAATTTCTTAAAGTTATTAAGTTTTTCCTTTGATGTGGCTTTAAATTTCTGGTAATTGTGATCTATTGTTGTTTTTGGCAAGAATTGTTGTAAAATGTATTTATTACAAGGAACTACTAGCTTTAATATTTCTTTCATATCTTTTTGAGTGAAAAAAGGTAAAACAGTTGTTCTGAATTCATAATCTATTCCGGAATCTTTTATTATTTCTATTGATTTTTGTATTTTGTGGATTTCATTTGATTGGGTTATTTCTTGATATTTGTTTTTTGGGGCTTTTATGTCCATGGCAATGTAATCAAGTAATTCTTTGTTTAAAAGGAATTTTAACATCTCTGGATTTGTTCCATTTGTGTCTAATTTTATAGAAAATCCTAAGTCTTTTATTTTTCCAATAAACTCTGGAAGTTCTGGGTGTATTGTTGGTTCTCCTCCACAAACAGTTACTGCATCGATTTTTCCCTTTCTCTTTTCTAAATGGCTAAAGAAATCTTTTTCTTCAATTGTGGCTAAACTATCTGCGTTTAAAACTAGGTCTGGGTTGTGGCAGAACCTACATTTTAAGTTGCAACCAGGTAAAAAAACTGTAGAGCATATTTTATCTGGGTAATCTATCAAAGATGTTTTTTGTAAGCCTTTAATTTGCATTTTGTACTGTTAATTCTGGCATGCTAAATGTCATTCTTTGAGCAAACTCTTCCTTTTTGCCCTTGTTCCATGATTTAACTGGTCTTATATAACCTACAACTCTAGAATAAACTTCTGTTTCATTTCCACAAGTTGGACAGGTTTCTTGTTTTCCTTTCAAATATCCATGTTCTGCACAAACACTAAATGTTGGAGTTACTGTGAAATATGGCATTTTGTAACTGTTTGCAACATTTTTTACTAACTGTTTACAAGCTTCAATAGAGTTTATTTGTTCTCCTACAAAACCATGGAAGACTGTTCCACCAGTGTATTTTGTTTGAAGCTCATCTTGAAAGTCTAATGCGTCGAAAATATCTTCAGTGTGGTCTACGGGCAATTGTGTTGAGTTTGTGTAAAAAGCTTCTTCTTTTCCTGCTGTTTTTATTTCTGGGAATTTCTTTTTGTCAATTCTTGCTAATCTATATGAAGTTCCTTCTGCAGGTGTTGCTTCTAAATTATACAAATGCCCTGTTTCTTCTTGGTACTGTTTTAGCTTATTTCGCATAAACTCTAATGTTTCTACTGCGAATTTCTTTCCTTCTTCAGTTGCTATGTTTTTGTCTAAAAGATTTGTACAAGCTTCATTCATTCCAACTAAGCCAATTGTTGAAAAATGATGATCTAAATTTCCTAAATATCTCTTAGTGTATGGTAAAAGTCCGTTGTCCATACTCTTTGTTACTGCTTTTCTTTTTATTTCTAAAGATTCACTTGCGATATTCATTACTTTTTCCAGTTTTTGGAAGAATTCTTCTTTAGAATTTGATATGTACCCTAATCTTGGTACGTTAATCGTTACGACCCCGATTGAACCAGTTGATTCCCCTGAGCCAAACAAACCACCTGTTTTATTTCTTAGTTCTCTTAAATCCATTTGTAATCTGCAACACATTGAGCGAACGTCGCTTGGTTTTAAATCAGAATTTATGAAATTTTGGAAATAAGGAATTCCATATTTTGCGGTCATTTTGAAAAGTAGATTTGCATTTTCTGAATTCCAATCAAAATCATTTGTTATGTTATAAGTTGGGATTGGAAATGTAAAAACTCTTCCTGCTGCATCCCCTTCTAGCATTGTTTCAATGAATGCCTTGTTGATCAAATCCATTTCTTTTTGGCAATCTCCGTATGTAAAATCTGCTTCTTTTCCCCCAACAATTGCTTTTTGATCTTTCATGTCTTCTGGGACTACCCAATCAAAAGTTAAATTTAGGAATGGAGTATTTCCTGTAATGAAAACTTTTCCATTTCTCCTTGCAATAAAAGTTCCATTTTTTGTTGTTGGACACCAAACTTTTCCTTTGTAATACTTTTTTGTAATTTTTGTAATGCTTACAATTTGATTTCTTATTAAATTTATTTGATAGACTCCGTTGCTCCTTTTATTTATAGACGATCCATATTCTGTTAAAGAACAAAGCTCCTGTATTGAATCTTTTACTTTTTCATCCTTTGTATAAATTCTTATTCTTCCTTTTACTGATTTGTGGCCATCTCCTTTTATGTAAGTCTCTAAAAATAATTTAATTTGTTTACTAGATAATGTTTTTATAAAATCTGGGATTTGTTTTTCATTTATTATTTTTCTTATTTTTCTTGAAGATTCTTGGTTTAATCTGAACCTTATTGTTTTTGTAGTTGAAAAACCTCCTGTTCTCAAAGTTTCATCCCATTTAAATTTAAGATTTTTCAGAACTTTTCTTATTTCTTCACAGTGTTCTTTATGTTTTGTTGATTGGAAAATTGAAACTCTGCCTCTATCTTCTGAAAAAGTACCTTCTGAAACAAGCCAAGCAATAATTTTTACTAAATTTAGGTTTATTTCTTTTTTACTTTTTGTTATACCTGCTACCGGGATTTGGATTGGTGTTTTAAATTTTAATAATTTTTCTGCTTCTATTAACTTAAATCTACTAGTATTGAAAACTTTTCTTACTATTTTATGATTTGGTGTAACTAATTGATTTTGGGACCTATTTTTTAAATTTATTAAATCGCCATCAAAATCATAAGCTTTTACTCTTTCTGGTTTTAAATATTCTATTTTTTTAGTTTTGATGTTAAATGTAGCTATTTTATCTGTTTTTTTAATTTCATTATATTTTTTCCATCCTTTATCTGTTAATGATTCTGTATCTTCTGTAACACATTGGGTGCCCCAACGAGAGGGTGTTGCTGAATGGAACATGTAGTTTTGCATGCATTGCTTTACTTCTTTATAACTCATGTTATCTGCTTTTGCAAAAGGTGCGAGATAAGTGTCAAAAGATGAAAATGCTTGTGCTCCTGCCCATTCATTTTGTAATGTTCCTAAAAAGTTAACAACTTGCCCAATAACAGTGTCCATATGTTTAGCTGGTTTTGTTCTTACCTGTCCTCGAACTCCTCCGAAACCTTCTACTAATAATTGTTTTAATGACCATCCTGCGCAGTACCCGCAGAACATGGATAAATCATGAATGTGTAAATCTCCATTTACATGTGAATCAGCAACTTTTGGAGGATAAACGTGATTTAACCAATAATTTGCTGTCATTTTTCCAGATGAGTAAAGAATTAATCCACCTAACGAAAAATCTACATTGCTATTTTCATTTACTCTCCAATCAGATCTTTGTAAATACTCTCCCATTGTATCTGCTACTTCTAAAAATGTTTTTCGTGTGTCTCTTATTTTTTTGTGTTGATCTCTATAAAGGATGTAACATTTTGCTGTTTTCGCATTTCCGTTTTCTATTAATATTTTTTCAACAACATCTTGAACAGTTTCAACATCCGGTACATTTTCATCATTATAATTTTCTTTTAATTTTTCAACTATTTTTTCAGTTAATAATTCTGCTAATTTTCTGTTTTCTCCTCCAACCGCTTTTGCAGCCTTAAAAATGGCTTCTGTTATTTTACTTTGATCAAAATCAACGATTTTTCCACTTCTTTTCTTTATTTTTGTTAGACCAAGCTCTACTGATTCATATGTTGTAAATCTTTTATTGCAAGCATTGCACTCCCTTCTCCGTCTAGTGTTGCTTTGAGTGCTTTCTCTAGAATCTAAAACCTTTGTATCGTTATCACCGCAGTATGGGCATTTCATTGTATCACCTCTTAAAAGTACTATATGTTGTGTGTTGTTTGTTATTATGTAACAAGATGTAGTAGGTTTTGATCAAACTAGTATATAAACATTTAGCGGGTAGAAAGCAAGGATTTGAAAATGTTTATTGTTTTTTAGATTTATTTATAAGCGTTACATTTGGCGAGTGATATTATTTTGTGTAGAAAAGAACTATTTCTGAGGCATATATCCCACCAGTTGGGGCTGACGTGCTTATTGCAACTGTGTTTTCAGGGATATATTTGTCTAAAAGGTCAAACTCATATTGTAGGCCTTTGCCCATCCATTGGTTTTTGCTAGTCAAAATGGTATAACCCCCTTGCATTAATCCTTTAAGTTCAGATTCTTGAGAAGTTATTAATTCTAGTTGGTTTGAATCTGGAAATGAAATTGTTACAGAATTTTCTTTGTCAAAAACCATTTTTATTTTTCACCTTAATTTTAGTAAGTTAATTTAATTTTTAAATGTTTTTGTTTTAAAAACTAATATTTTTCTCTTTAATGAATTTTTCAAGTTGTTGTAAAGCAAATTCCTTGTTTTTGTTGTTTTGAATGACAATATCTGCCATTTCTAAGCATTTTAATATTTGATTTCCATGTTCTGGTTGATCAATTCCTAGCTCAGATTCTTCCATTTGTTTTATTTCTATGAATGTTTTTGGGTCTGATTGGCGGTTTCTTCCTTTTATTCTAGCTAATCTTATTTTTTTAGGGGAATCTATTCCAATTAAAATAAAGTCATCTTGTTTTTTTAGTTCTTCAACTTCTCCAGGATGACGTATTCCATCTATGATTAGATTTGGGAATTGTGTTTTTTCTAATGTTTTTAGAACCCAGTAATTGTTTCCAAATTCTTTTCTCATTAAATTTCCTAGTTTTTGGAAGTTTTTTCTTAATGGTTTTATGTTTTTTAGATTTGCTTCTTCTCTAACAGTCTTTGATAAAGAATGGTATTCAAAGTCAAGCTCTTTAAAATAATCAGAAATCAAGCTTTTTCCACTTCCGAGGGGGCCGACTATTCCGATTATCATGATGTTAGAGTTGTATCTTATTTTTTTAAGAATTTATGTTGTTTGGGATATAAAAAGGTTTAAATATTATATGGTATTCTCATTTTGAAATGGCTGAAGATTCAAAGGATCCAAAAGATATGAAGTTGGGGGAATTAGTTGATCTCATGATCCGGGAACGTATTGCCTTACATGTACAAGTTACTGTTAATGGTTATATACCCGCACATGACTTAGACAGATTCTATGAAAAGTACAAACCGTGGGTTAAGGCTTTGAATATTGGAAAATATAAAAAATTATTCTAAAACCAAAAAGCTTTAAAACAATTTAATTAATTCTACTTGTATGGATTATAAGAAATTAGGACTTAGGATTGGTTTAGAAATACATAAACAAATTGAAAGTCATAAATTGTTTTGTTCTTGTCCTTCTGAACTAGTTGAGGGGGAGCCAGATTTAGAAGTTAAGAGAAAATTAAGATCTGTTGTTTCTGAAACTGGGAAAAAAGATGAGGTTGCTGGCTTTGAAATGTCCAAAAGTAAATATGGTGTTTATCAATTCTTTAAAAATTCTTGTTGTTTAGTTGAATTAGATGAAGAACCTTGTCATGAAATAAATAAAGATGCATTAAGGGTCGCTTTAACTGTCTCTAAAATGATGAATTGTGAATTTGTAGATGAATTATTAATAATGAGAAAACAAGTCTTAGATTTTAGTAATACAAGTTCATTCCAAAGAACTGGGTTGATTGGTTTTAATGGTTATTTGAAAACTAAAAACGGAAAGGTTAAGATTGAAACTGTTTGTATTGAAGAAGATGCTGCAAGAAAAGTAAAGGATGCTAAAGATTATATTGTTTATAGATTAGATAGATTAGGTATTCCTTTAATGGAAATTGTTACTGCCCCTGATATGAATACTCCTGAGCAAGCAAAAGAAGTTGCTGGGCAAATTGGAATGATTTTAAAGTCAACTGGAAGAGTTAAAAATGGTTTAGGAACAATAAGACAAGATGTTAATGTTTCGATAAAAGGACATCCAAGAGTTGAAATAAAAGGTGTTCAGAAATTACAAGACATTCCAAAACTAATTGAAAACGAAGTTAAAAGACAGATAAAAAATAAAAATGGAAAGTCTGAAGTTAGAAAAGTAAATTCTGATTTAACTACTTCTTATATGAGGCCAATGCCTGGTGCTGCTAGAATGTATGTTGAGACAGATGTTCCAAATGTTAGAATTAAACCCTTATTGAAAGGATTGGGTAAAGTTGAATTGATTAGTGATAAAACTAAGAAGTTAGAAGAAAAAGGAATTTCTTTTGAACTAGCTAGGGAATTAGTTAAAAATGGAATAAACATTGAAGATTATAATTATAAAGATTTGAATTTTGTTGCAAGAGTTTTAATTGAAATGCCAAAAGAAATTGAAAAAAGATTTGAGTTAAAATCTAAATTAAAGGAAACTGATTTTGATGAAGTTCTTGAGAAATATTTTGGAAATGAAATAAGCAAAGAGGCTGTTTTTGAAATCTTAGTTGAAAAGGTTAAAGGAAATAAAGTAAATTATTCTAAATATCAGGTTGTTTCTGGAGATGACTTAGAGAAAGAAATTAAAGAGATTATAAAGAAACATAAAGACGCCCCCATTAATGCTTTAATGGGGATTGTAATGGGGAAGTATCGTGGAAAAGTTGATGGTAAGAAAGTTATGGAAATTCTAAAGAAAAATGTTTAAACTGTTGGTTTAGTTATTTTTACGTCTTTGATTAAAACGCTAGGGGTTATTACTGGAGTTTCTGCTTCCCAACTTGTTATTTGTTCAGGTTTTTTTGAAGAACAAACTACGTTCTTTAACATTTTTAACATATTGTCGCTGATTCTGATGTTTTTTATTGGTTTGTCTAGCTTTCCATTTTTGATTAAAAATATTCCATCTCTTGGAATTGTTGAAAAGTCTCCTGTTGAAGTGTTTTGGAAACGAGTATACCATAAGTTTGTTATGTAAATCCCTTTGTCAGTTCCAAAAACATTTCCTTTTTTTGTTTCAAAAATTAAGTTTGATGGACTTGGAATAATTATTCCCGCGTTTCCTGTATTTTCTACATTATATCTTTTAGAAGAAGATGTATTATGCAAATATGTTTTTAATATTCCTTTATCGACTAACATACTTCTTTTTCCAGGTGTTCCTTCTAAATCGCATTTTGAAGAATTATATCCATTTGGTAAAGTTGAATCATCTATTAAAGTGAAGTTTCCTACATTTTGATTTATTTTATCGTGGAAAAAACTTGAACCAGCTTCTACAGAAAATATTGATAATGCGGTGCCTATTGGATTTACTAAGCAAGCAAAAGGTAATGAATCAAATACTACATCGAATGTTCCACTTTTTCCATTAATTGGATTTAATGCTTGTTTTGCAATTTCTCCTGCTTTTTTTGAAGCATTCAAAATATCTTTTTTATTTAATATGCGAGATGTAACTGTTTTTTGACCTGACGCTTCTTTAGTCATGAGCGCTCTAATTGAGAAGTAAATTCCTGTTCCTTTTTCTTGTGATTCTATATTATGGGAAGTTAATAATAAATTTTCTCCAGAACTAGTTGCGAATGTTCCAGAAGATCTTTTAGCATTAGATGAATTAATTGCTTCTTCTATTAGGTCTAAATGATTTAAATTTTCTAATTTTTTATCAAATGTTTGTTTTATTTCCTTGTATTTGAATGGTCCTTTTGCTATGTCAATAAATTCCTCATTGGGTGGAATTTTTTTAATGTAACTTTTAATTGTTTTTATTGTTAAGTCTACTGATTTTTGGTTTAAATTTTTTAATGAAGTTGAAACTATTTTTTTGTTTTTCGCTACAAAAATTCCAATTGAATGAGAATCATTTAAAGAAATATTAACTACTTTATTATTTACAAATTTTATTGAAGTGGAATTTCCTTTTGAAGAAGAAATAATTGTTTGGTCCATTTCTTTTTCAAGTTTTTTTAATAAGTATTTTTCTATATTCATGCTAGCCTTATCCTTCTTAATCTTATTGATGGTCCACCCATTGTTACTGGTATTCCTTGCATTGGTTCTCCTTTTCCACAAGTGCCTGCTGTAAGTTTTAGATTATTTGCAACTGCGTCTATTGAAGAAAATAAAGCAGGGGTTGTAATTTCTAAGCTAGGGTGGATTACAGGTTTGTCTATTTTCCCATTTTTTATTAAATAGGCTTCGCTGCCAGTATATTTTTGATTAAATCGTTTATCATCTATGTTCCATTCCATGAAATTTTTTATGAAAACTCCATGTTTTATTCCTTCTATTAATTCTTCTTCTGTTTGTTTTCCTGGAAGCATAAATGTGTTTGACATCCTTACTAGGGGTTCTACGGCAGTATTTACTGCTCTTGCTGAACCATTGCTTTTTAGATTCATTTGTTTAGATGTTTCTCTATCGTGTAAAAATTCATGAATAAATCCTTTTTTCATTAGAATTTTTCTTCTTGCTTTTACGCCTTCATCGTCATATTTATAGAATCCATATGAGTTTTCTATTGTTGGATCGTCAACTATTGTTACAACGTCTGAACCTATCCTAGTGTCAATCATTTTTTCTGTTACAAATGATTCTCCTGCTTGTGCAGATTCTCTACCAAATATCCTATCTGCTTCATAAGGGTGGCCACATGCTTCATGACATGCAATTCCAGTTACTTCTGGTCCTGCGATAATATCAATTTTTCCTTTTGGTGGTTTTATTCCATGATTTAGATTATTCTTTAAGGCTTCTACTTCTTTTTTCATGTTTTTTATTAAATTCCATTTTTTTAGAATTTCGTAACCCGAACAAGAACCGTATTCTAAGTAACGTTGTATTGTTTTGTTTTTTTCTGAAATGGTTAGGAAGTAAAGGAAACCAATCGTTGGTATTTCAGATTCTACTTTTGTTCCTTCTGAATTTATAAAATATTTCTTTGTTACATCATCTCCAAGTTCAAAATATCTTCCCAAAAGGTCTTTAAAGTTCGAGTCTATTTCTTTTAATAAATCTAATTTTTTCTCTGGGGGCATATCTGCTAATTTCTTCTTTTGTTTTACAACGTATTTTGCTTTTTGATTTAGAAAATCTGAGAATTCTGTTTTTTTTGATATTTTTGGATTTGACAATTTTAATGCGGATTCAATTATTGTTTTTATTTTGTTTTTTTCTAAGATGTTTGTTGAACAGAATCTTAAAACATTATTTTTTATGAATCTAATTGCCAATCCTGATGAAGAACCAAAATTTGAATATTCTGGATTTCCGTTTTTTAATAAAAAGTTAGAACTATCTATTTGCATTAATCTTGCTTCAGAATAAGAAGCACCTTTTTTTTCTAAGTATTTGATAGTAAAGTCTGCTAAATCTTTTTGCATGTCCTAAAAATAAAATAAGTGGTTTATATAGATTATGGAAAAGTTTAAATAAAGAATTTGTTTGTAAAATATTATGGACATCTCAAAAAGAATTTATATTGAAGAAGCTCAAAAGAAATCTAAAGCAACTGTTGCTGGCTGGGTTGAAAAGATTAAAATCATGGGGAATATTGGTTTTATTACACTTAGGGACAGAACTGGTAAATTACAGATTGTTGCTAAAGAGCATTTAAAGGAATTAGCTAAAATAAACAAAGAGTCTTGTATTATTGTTTCTGGAGATATTAAAAAAGGTCAATTAAAATCTGGAGATAAGGAATTAATTCTTAAGGAATTTGAAATTATTAATAAAGCAGATCCTATTTTACCAATTGAAATTTTCAATGAAACTACTAATATTGATAAAAGATTAGATCATAGGTTCTTAGATGTTAGAAATCCCAAGGTTATGGCTATTTTCAAGATTAGAAGTAAGGTTATTTTTTTAACTGAAGAATATTTTCAAAAGAATAAATTCATTAATATTAATACCCCTAAATTAACTGTTATGGGTGTTGAAAGTGGTGCTGAATTATTCAGTGTTGATTATTTTAAGAAAAAAGCTTTTTTGAGCCAAAGTCCACAAGTCTATAAACAAATGTTTGTTGCTTCTGGATTAGAAAGAGTTTATGAAATTGCTCCTGTTTTTAGGGCAGAAAAAAGTCATACTACAAGGCATTTAACTGAATTTATTGGTATTGATTTTGAAATGGGCTTTATTAAAGATGAAAATGATGTAATGGATGTTTGTGAAGGATTAATTAAACATCTTGTTGATGGAGTTTTAAAAGATTGTAAGAAGGAATTAGAATTATTAAAAGTTGATTTGAAAAAAGTTATTAAAATTCCTAGAATTTCTATGAAAGATGCTAAGAAATTAATTTCTAAGAAATTAAAAGACGATGAAGATTTAGATGCAGAATCTGAAAAGCAACTAGGTGAAGTTATCAAGAAGAAGTATAAATCTGATTTAGTTTTTGTTTATGGTTATCCGTGGGCAGTAAGGCCATTTTATCATATGAAAGAAGGAGATGTAACTAAAAGTTTTGATCTTATTTGGAATGGTGTTGAAATTACAACTGGCGCACAAAGAGAGCATCGTTTAGATATTCTTGAAAAACAAGCAAAAGAGAAAGAAATTAGTTTAAAAACTATGGGCCCTTATACTGAAATATTTAAGTTTGGTTGTCCAATGCATGGTGGTGCTGGTTTTGGTGCTGATAGAATTATAGAAACTATGTTGAATTTAGATAATGTTAGAGAAGCAATTTTGTTACCTAGAGATCCTGAAAGATTAAAACCCTAAAATGGCTAAAATAAAAAAAGAGGTTATAAAAGAAGCTCCTAAATCTAGAGCTATAGAAAAGTGGAAGTCTAAACTTTCACATAAATTTGTTATGATTCTTGCTGTTGTTAGCATTCTTGGTTTTATTGGGATTGTAAGTGAGACTCTTTTTAATAGAAATATAAATTTACATATTCAAGCTTTATGGATGATTGCTATTGGTTTGGGTATGATAACTGAAGCGCAGATTAAATCATTAAAGAATTTAAAAGTTGAGGGATTAACACCGAATAACTTTGCTCATCTGACAACTGCCATTATTGGAGCGATAACTATCCTTGCTGGGGTTTTTAGTTTTCCAAGGTTTAATATTACAAATCCATCTTTCCACGCTATAAGGGGAATTGTAAGCATTATAGCTATTGTTGTGATTATAATCCAGACTTGGTTTATTGAATAAAATAGCAAGTTTTTTAAACTACTTTTTAACTCATTTTTAGTATGCCTCTGTAGCTTAGCCTGGTGGAGCTCGCGGCTGTTATCGATAGACAGTCACCGCGCGGTCGTAGGTTCAAATCCTACCGGGGGCGCTTTTTTCTTTCCCATTGTGACAACTGTGACAAGTTCGCAAGAAGAATTTATAAAGAAAATAATTAATCTTGAGGTATGAAGTTAAATTTAATTGAATATATACCAAATAAAATAGTCCCAAAAAAAGGAGAAATTACCAAAAAACTAAAAATTGTAGAAAGTAATGATTATTATCAACTAGAGGCTTTTAGATGTAATTCCATTTTATTGCCTAAAAAAATATTTCTAGATGAACGTGATGCTATCTCTGTCGGGTTATATTTTGCAGAGGGATACAAAACCAGCAAGGTTAGTTCTATAAATAATCATCGCGGTGAAATAAATTTCACGAATAGCGAATTAATTTCTTTGAGATTATTTTTAAGATTTATGTCTAAATTTAACATTAAATCAAAGGATTTCAGTTGGGAGGTTGGTCAGAATATTAATTTTAGAAACATTAAAAAAGAAGAAATTTTCAATTATTGGATAAAAACACTTAAAATAAATCCAGATAAATCAAGGAAAAAATGGTTTCGTTATCGGGGGGTTGTAGGCGGTAAAATATATCATAATGACATTTTTGGGCATGTTCAATTATCTTTTGCCTCAGTTATTTTTTTAATTTTTTTATAAATCTTATCAACAAAGTATTTGATGAAGCAATAAAAAGTAAAGATAAAAAAACATTAGCCCTTATCTTAAAAGGTTATTTTGCGGGTGATGGAAGTGTTAGTCATTCTAAGAATTTAACGGACAGAAGACAAGTAGATTTCCTTTGTAATGACCATGAATTAAGGAATAAATTAAAGAAAAGTCTTGAAATTGTTGGTTTAAAAAATTTAAAAGAAACTGACCCCATAAATACAAAAGCACATACGCATTCTATTAGAATTTATAACAAAAATGATTTTTTGATTTTAAAAGAATATGGAATTTTAGATTTGATCCCTAAGAAAAGAAAGATTTTTAAAAGAATAATAAATTCTTATGTCTGTTAAATTAAAACATTTTTAGTAAAACTTAAATATTCTAGATTTAAAGACAATAGTATGAAATATCTAACGATTGCAGAAGCTCTTGATAAAGGAAAGGGCAAAGTAGCCATACGTGGTTGGATTTACAGAGAAAGATCTTTAAAAGATAAGGTTTTCTTAGTTGTTAGAGACTCTACAGATATTGTTCAATGTGTTGTTAAAGATAAACTGTATGATCAAGCTAAAGAATTACTTATTGAAAGTTCTGTAAAAATAGAAGGAACAATTAGAGCTGATAAAAGAGCACCAACTGGTTTTGAGATTGATGTTGAAAAATTAGATATTGTTCACAAAGCAGAGAAATATCCTATTACTAAAGATCAAAGTATTGAGTTTTTAGCTGATAAAAGACATCTTTGGATTAGATCAAGAAAGATGACTGCTATTTTAAAAGTTAGATCTTCTGTTTTTGGGGCTATCCATGAATTTTTTAGAAGTAAGGGATTTTATGAATTTCAAAGTCCAATTTTACAAACCACTCAATGTGAAGGGGGATCTACATTATTTGAAGTTAAATATTTTAAAGATAAAATGTTTTTAGCCCAGACTTGGCAATTATATGCTGAGGCAGCTTTATTTGCTTTAGAGAAGATTTATACAATTGCTCCTAGCTTTAGAGCTGAGACTTCTAAAACAAGTAGACATTTAACAGAATACTGGCATGCTGAAATGGAAGTTGCTTGGGAAAGTTTTGAAGATTTACAAGATTATGCGGAGGATTTGTTACAATTTATTGTTAAAAGGGTTTTGAAAGAATGTAAGAAAGAATTGAAGATACTTGGAAGAGATATTAAAAAGCTAGAACCAAGTGCTAAAAAGAAATACAAAAGGATAACTTATAGTGAAGCCTTAAAATTATTAGATAAAAAAGGATTTAAACTTAAATGGGGTAAGGACTTACGGACTGTTGAAGAAGATGAGCTTTCTAAAATGTTTGATGTCCCCGTAATTATTACACATTATCCTAAAGAGGTTAAAGCATTTTATATGAAAGAAGATAAAAAAGAAACTGTTCTTGGATTTGATGTTATCGGGCCTGAAGGCTATGGTGAATTAATTGGTGCTTCTGAAAGGGAAGTCGATATTGATAAATTGAAGAAACGGTTGAAAGAACAAGGGGAAGACCCTAAGCATTATGAATATTATTTAGATACTAGAAGATATGGTAGTGTTCCACATGGTGGTTTTGGAATGGGTGTTGAAAGGGTTGTAGCTTGGATCTGTGGATTGGATTCTATTAAAGATGCAATTGGTTTTCCAAGAACAATGTTAAGATTTAAACCTTAATTTTTACCATAAATGAAATAATTGATAAATAATTCCTAAAGTGAAGACTACCATTATTAAGTATCCCACAAACTTTTGATTTCCTAAACTGAATTCTGGTTTTCTATCCCCCATTTTTTTAGCTTTCCAAAACATTAAAGCAAAAACAATTCCTTCTACTCCTCCCGCTAAGGCACCGGATATTCCTAAGATTTTTACAAAACCTGTAAGGCCAAGTAAAAAAACTATCAAAGGAACTAAACAAGTAAGTGCCCAAGAATAATGTAACTTCATTTTATAATCATAATTATAAACCCCTTTTAGGGCTAAACCCAATGTTAAAAAAGAGGTGAACATTGCTGCAAGAGCGAATAGATTTCCAAGGATGAATGCTTTTTGTCCTAAAAAGGTTCCCAACCCAATTGTGGCTATTTCAGTTGTTGCAGTTCCTGAGATTCCGACTACTGCAAATGCAAATATGAAGTAGAGAACTAAAGGTATTAAAGAACCAAAAATAATTGCTTTTTTCATTAACTTTCTATTTTGAGTTAATTGCTCTTTCATTTCTGGTATTGCTGCTGCTCCAATAAATGCGAATAATATAACTCCATAAGGAATTGCTATTTTTGTTAAGTTAAATTCTGATAAATTGTTTAAAGAAAAATTAGGATTTATGAATGAAAGTATTGCTATCATTAAAACTATTCCTATTACGACTATCATTACTATTGCTTCTGCTTTTTTTATTTCTCTCATGCCAATATAAACTAAAGCTGAACAAATTGCGAAAAAGATTAAGCTGAAAATAAATGGTGAAATGTTTGTGAATATTGCACTTAATGCTTGGCCTGAACCTATTGTGTAAGCTATTAATGCTCCGTAGACTCCAACAATCATTGAAAATAACATGAAACCTTTTCCCCATTTCCCAAGGTATTTTTCTGCGTATCCTGTAAGCTGATGGTTTCCTTTTGTTCTTAAAACTACTTCACCTATGAATAAGTTAACCATCAAGATTAAGAATGCTATTAAGAATAAATCTATCATTGCTGTTAGAAAACCGGATTTTGCTATAACGTAAGGTATTCCTAGAACTCCTGCACCAATCACTGTTCCTACTAAAGTTGCGGTTGCTGCAAACAACTTATATTGCTTCATAATATTGTTTTTGAAATTTCACATATAAAAAGGTTTTTAAAGTTGTTATTGGTTTTAATATTTGGGCCTGTAGCACAACCTGGATAATGCAATCGCCTTCGGAGCGATTGATCGGGGTTCGAATCCCCGCAGGCTCACTTCTAAATTAAGAATAAAGAATAAAGAAAAAAAGTTTACATTGCTAGGAATTTTAACAAATTCAAAACGACCATTGTTGGCCATATTAAAGATTTCAAAACTCCTAAAACGCCACTCCAAAAGCCTGTTGCTGTTGAAAGGTAATGTATTAAAGCACCAATCACCCCTAAGAAATAAGCGAATCCTCCGCAACCATTATCTTGCATGCATTTGTTTACTTTCTTTTTTGCCATTTTATTATTGTATTATTGATCTACTTTATATTATTTTCTATTAACCAAGCTCTGGTGCAACCCTATAATTTTTAAATAAAAAA
>JAHJUI010000023.1 GCA_018829185.1 Nanobdellota archaeon
AACAGGAATGTTTTGTTTGAAACAAAAATATGGATCTAGTGTTAGCTCCAAATCTGCTAAAACAATCAAAGCAGATTTGTATGGCAGAATGCTCTGCCACAATTTATTTGGCGCGTTTAGAATGATTTAGGACAGCGCCGAATAAATAAAAAGTTTTATAAAGAAGCATTCTTTGGTTTTCTAATGAATTGGGGCTCATAATGCTTAAATTCATGCATATGGAGGTGCAAAAATGTCATTGATAGTAAAAGCAAAAATAAAGGAACACTCAGGCGGATTAAATGTAGCAGGAGATCTTGCAGAAGGACTAGATAAAGAAGTTGCTAATTTAATTGCAAAAGCTGTTGAAAGAGCGAAAGCAAACGGAAGAAAGACAGTTCAAGCTCGTGATATTTAGAGTTTTTTCTTTTTTATTTCAATTTTTATCATCACTGTGACAACTAAGACAAGTTCACAAGAAGCACTTATAAACAAAAACCGATTTTCTATCTTATGAAATTTAACGAAGCACAAAAACAGATAATTTTAGGAAGTTTATTGGGAGATGCGGGTATCAACAAAGATAAAAGATACGAAGGATATGAATTCGCTGAAAGACATAGCATAAGACAAATAGATTATCTTAAATGGAAAAACCAATATTTAAACTTTAATTTTAAAACTTATGAAAAACATAATTTGTGTACTATTAGAAAAAGTAATAAAATTTTCAAAGAATATAAAAAGTTATTTTATAAAGGTTTTACAAAAGTCATCACTAAAGAAATTTTAAACAAAGTAAACTCTCTTGGTTTAGCAGTATGGTATCTAGATGATGGGGATTACGTTTACAAATCCAATTACATTAGATTAGCAACACATAATTTCAAGTTAGAAGGAAATGAAATAATAAAAAAATGGTTTGAAGAAAAATGGAATATTTCTCCAAAAATAAGAAAAACGTATGATCAAAGATGGCAAAAAGAATATTTCTACTTAGAATTTAATAACTTAAATGGAAAGAAATTGTTAAATCTTATAAAGGAACATGTGACAAAATCAATGGAATATAAAATTGGGTTAGACGAAGAAAAAAGAAAAAGAGCTAAAGAAAAAAAACAAGAATATAACAAAAGATGGTGGGAAAATAATGAAAATAAAAGAGTAGCATATTACCAAAAGTGGAAAAAGTTAAATTACCAACAATACCTAAAAAACAAAAGAAAACCAATCAAAAACTATTTATATGGGTAAAAATCCCCTATTCTTATAAAAATGAAAAAAGTACACACAAGGGCAAAAAGGAAAGCTAGATTATCTACGCATAGAGGAAAAATACCTTCTTTAAATAAGAAAAAAGGAGCAAAAACATTCAAAACAGAAGAAGCAGCAAACATTTGGGCAAAAGATAATAAAATAGAGAAATTTTCTCTTAAAAAAGTTAAAAAAGATAAGAAATTTCAAATAGTTAAAGACTGATTTTCTTTAGAAAACTATTTATTCGACCCCTTCTAAACAATTGTATGAAAAGCAAAGGCACTAGGGCTGAAAGAGAATTATTTCATATGTTATGGGAAACAGGGATATGGGCTTGTTGCCGCTCAGCAGGTTCTGGTTCAACACCTTTACCCAATCCTGACCTTATAGCAAGTAATGGTTCTAAAATACTTGCAATAGAATGTAAAGCAATAAAAAATACTAGCAAACATTTTAACAAATCAGAAATAGATCAATTAATTGAATTCTCAACTAAATTTGGTGCAGAACCCTGGTTAGCAATTAAATTTGATAATCAAGGGTGGAATTTCTTAAGGCCGGAAGAACTAAAGAAAACAAAAACGGGTAACTATTCTGTAAATCTAGCTTTAGCTAAACAAACTGGAAAAAAATTTGATGAATTAATTGGATTATTTGAACAACAAAAATTATTTAAATGACCCCCATATCCAGAATCTAACGTGAATACCAGAAAATATATGTTTTTATTTGTATTTCTCATAGCAATAAATCTAACATCTGCAGATATTATCTTTAACGAAATTATGTACAATCCATCAACTGCTCAAGGTTCAGATAGTTACAATGAATGGATAGAAATATACAACACAGAAAACACAACAATTTCTTTAGAAAATTATACATTATGTGAAAAATCATTTTTACCAGGATACATAAATCGTGAAGATTCAATAACATACCTAAACAATGGGTTAATAATTCAACCTTTCAGTTATGCAATAATAACAGATGGTGGCTCAGGAACTGAAGTTTATACCAACTTTAACATAAATGAAAATTCATTAGCATTGCATGTAGATGCTGCAACACTCTGCGGAGGATTATCTGGTTCAGAAAAAATAACTTTAAAGTCAGAAATAGAAACAATTGACCTCTTAAGATATGATTCTATTTGGGGTGGAGATAATAATGGGTTTTCAATCTGTACATTTCCTAATGAAATAGGAACTTGGAAAGAATGTTCAATAACACCAGGACAAGAAAATTCTCAAACATCAAGCCAATCTTACAACTTAATAATCACTGAATTCCTTCCAAATCCATATGGAAATGACAATGCAGCAATGCCAGATGGAGAATTTATTGAACTTTATAATAAAGAAGAAACCACAATTGATTTACAAGGATTTTATCTAAAAGATTCTGCAAACCATAAAATAATAATTTCTAATATGAATTTACTAAACAACAATACAGAAATAGAAGGTAACTCTTATTTAACAGTCTACACAAATGGTTTTTCTGGATTCCTAAACAATGAAGGCTTAGAAGAAATAAAAATATATGATGTAAACAACAACAGATTAGACAAAGTTTCATACTCAAACTCTCAAGAAGGAGTTTCATGGTCTCTAATAGAAGATTCATGGCAACAAACACAACCAAGTCCTAATGAAGAAAACATCAACCCAGAAGAAGCCAATCCAGCAAGAATTGAAATACAAACTATTTACATAGGATCAGATGAAAAAGCAAAATTTGGAGATTTATTAAGAGTAAAAATATTCGCAAATAAAGGAGACGACACAAAAGAATCCTTACAATTATACCTTCAAGATGAAACAGGAGAAAAAATAAGCAAAATAACAAGAACAAATCTTGAAAAGAAATATACTGATTACTCAATGACCTTGCCAATCCAAATTTTTCCAAATTGTAATGAAAAATACCCAAATGAAAAATATGAGATAGTCTTAGAGGGTTTTGATTTAGAAGATTCAAAAAAAATAGATATTGAAGGAATAACACAAAATCTTTGTGAACAAATAAAGCCAGATTGTAAACCTTGTGCTACTTATGAAGAATTTTATTCATCAGAATTATCAGAAAATTATGAATCCGAAACAGTTATAAATCCCTATTCAATTACAGGCAATGTAATATTCGAATCAACAGGCATAAAATCAAAGAGGTATGGGATATACTTCTTCTGTGCAGTTTTATTCCTTGTTATATTGCAATTACAAGTAAAAAATGGTAAAAATAAAAGCTGACACAATAATTGAACTTGCAGGTTTTCCAAAAGAACATATAGAAAATGCAATGCAAGATGTAATTAAAAAAGTTAAAGCACTAAAAGGAATTAAAATAATCAAATCTGAAACAGCAGAAACAAAGCAAAACAAAGAATTTTTTTCAATTTTCACTGAATTTGAAATAGAATTTAGTGATTTTGACTCATTATTGATTTATAGTTTTAACTTTATGCCTTCATCAATCGATATCTTAGAACCAGAAAATCTGAGTATTAAGTTAGAAGATTTGCAATATTTATTAAATGATTTAATTGGAAAACTGCATCAATATGATATGGGTGTAAAAAAACTTTTATTAGAAAACAGAGCATTAAAAAATCAACTTACTGACCAAAAAAAGTAGTTTTTGATTTTTTTATCTTTTTTTTAAATATTATAAACAAAGTAACTGCAATAACTAAAAGTATTCCTAAAAATACCCAAATCCAAGTCTTTCCACTTGGTTCTTGATCGTCTGGAGGCAAAGTATCATTTGTATAAAAATTACCATTAAGTGGATCCTCAGTAATCTCCTGTTCTACAAATCCATCCTCCACTTCTCCTTCATTCTCAACAATCTCTTGATTTTCAATAACAATATTCACTGGAAAATCTACTACTTTTCCTTCATAAAGTAATCTTACTGAACCAGTATACTCCCCAGGTTGGGCTCCCCCTTCTCGATTTATACTTAAAAATGTTTTATTAACTTCACCCGGTGCAACACTTTCAAAAAGATAAGTATCTAATTTAGCTATTTGATTTAAATTCCCAGTGAAAATAAAACTTACATCATTTATAGTCCTATTAATATAATTTCTAAAAAATAAGCTTCCTTCTGTTCTTTCCCCATATCCCAAAGTTTCATTCAAATAAGAATATTGATTTACAAATTGAATCGCATCTGTAACTTCTGTTTCATTATCTTCTGGAACTGTTTCATTTCCGGGTAAAGTTACATTAGTATCATTTATTTCTGGGGTTGGATCTACAATTTGTTCTTCAAAACCTAACCAAATTGGAATTTCATATGTTCTTCCATCCGTAGAAACGGTAATTACATCATTTTCAATATTATTAACATAAATATGATCAAAAAATATCTCTAAAACTTTAGTTTGTCCAGAATTCAATGAAAAACCATTGCTCCCTAAAAAAGTATATGGTTTACTTTTAGAAAATTCTACATTAATTACACTATCTTTATTGTTTTTAACAAATAATTGAAAAATATAATCACTATCAGTATTTGCTACTTTAAAAATTCCGGGATTAAAATTAAGAGAAACATCATCAATTATGCTAAAATCCGAAATAAAATCTTCACTTTTCAAAACCCCATTATCTAGATATAATAAATCTTTAACTAAAAAAGAATATTGTCCTGCTTCAAATGGCAATTTATAATAAGCAAAATAATAATCATTAATCAACTTAACTAAATAAGGATAAACAATAATCTCACTTCCTTCTTTTAACAAGCCCAAATCAGTGTGCTTTATCTCTTCCTGAACATCTTCGCTAGCATTAATCCAAACCTGTAAGGTGTCCCCTTTAAAATAATTACTTTGTACAAATTCAAAACTTAAAGTATCTGCATTAACTAAAAATGCAGAAAAAACCAACATTATTACCAAAAATAAAAAAAACTTCATTTTTTCCTTAATAAATCTCTAGCTTTTTTAATAGAGTCATCTAATTCTTTTTCAAATTTATCTTCTCTTACTTTTTTAACTGGAGGATAATAAGGTTTAGCAGGTTCAACATTACCTGGTTTAAATCCTTGTTTCTTTTGATCATTTGTTTTCTTATTTTTCAAAAAGTCTTCAAAAGTTTGTTTTTTATCCCCTTTTCCTCCGCCCCCAAACTTAAATTTAACTCCCTTTTTCTTTAAGAAAAATAATCCTGCTCCAACAATTACTAAAACTAATATTAATATCCAAAGCCACAACATACTTTCATCTTCATCCGAATCATCATCTTCTACATAAATACAAGAACCAAGCTCACAAATATAACCAGTAGAGCAATCATCATCAAACTCGCATTCTAGATCACCAGAAGATTTACTTACACAAGTATTAGTTGCTACATTACATTCTTCTAAATAATAATCACAATCATCATCACTTTCACAACAATTTGTTGTATCTTCTCTACATGAACATGTGAATCCATCACAATTATAACAAGCACCTAACCAAGAACAATCTAAATCACTTGAACATTCATCAGAAGCAGTACATTCTCCAGTATCACTTCCGCCAGGCAAAGTATTATTTACATTTGGGCCTTCATAAACATCTTGGCATGTACAATCTACGCATTTTTGATCAGCATCACAATTCAAAACATGCCCAGAAATTAACTCATTGTTAGAATCATAACTTGCATCACATTGTTCTCCAATTCCAGGATCTAAAACCCCATTATCATTACAAGGCCCAGTCTCATTTCCCCCAATTGATTCATTACAATCAGAAGGACAATTTATGTAAGATTCTCCAGAATCACAAATTCCATCATAATCACAATCGCCAGGCGGGGTTCCGGGTGGTAAATCAGTAGAATATACTCTCCATAAAATCATTGCTGTTGTCTTAATATCATTGTTCCAAGAACCAGTTTCTGTTTCTTGTCGGTTTCCTAAATAATTAGTCGCACTTGTTACGGCATCTCCATAAGCCCCACTTTGTTTTAAACTTCCAACAACAAAGGCAGTTTCATAAAAATTACCCCAGTATTGGCCAAATTGGAAATGTTCTGGACTAACCAACCAATCTACATAATACCCTTTTTCAGTTATTTCATAAAGTAAAGCATTTTGTAGCGGGGTATTATCACAAGCAGTTTCTAAATAATTAGAAGTTCTAAAGTCTTTATTTAAGGATTCTAAAACCCAACTTGTGTACCCCGTAGTTGTACAATCACATGAACTTACACCATAACAAGCATTTTCTAAGCTTAATGGATTAGAATCATCAATTAAATAATAATTACTATCTCTTTTAAACAATAATAATAAGTTACTTGGTGAAAAGTCACAATAAACATTAAAGCTATTATATTTTTCAACCGGGGTTACGCAAGCACCAACATCAATCCATTTGTCATTTGCATAACATCCAGAAACACTTGTTCCATCAATTGTAAATGGACCATATTCTGCCCCATTTTCTCCTTCAATCATACATGCACCAGCATCATCTGTTAAAATTTGAATTAACCAATTTCCATCAGAATAAGCTTTTCTATCATTAGCTTGTAGCCAAGTAATATATCTACTCACATCATGTCCTTCCTTATATAAAGCTAAAGTTGCCCAAGCAGTATCATATGGATTTCCTTGCCAACTATCTCCTGTTTTTCTAGCAAGTAATTTATCTACTCCTCTTTGAACATCATAGCCAGCATTTCTTAATGCTATTATAGAAATTGCAATTTCATCTATGCTCGGCCTATTCCAATTCTGACCAGCCATCGTTTTATTTAACCATGCAAAACCTGCAGCTTCATCTACTTCTGCAGTTACTAAAGAAGACATTAACAAACTTAGAAATACAAATATTATTACATAGTATTTTCTCAATTATATCATCCTCTTTTAACAATTATCTTAAAGCTTGGATTATTTAAAAACCTTTCCTTTCAACAATATTTAAAAACATTGGAAAATAGTTTTAATTTATGGATTTAAACAAAACAGGAGTAAAAGACATAGAATTCTTTGCAAAAGGAAAAAGAGCATATATTTACACCGGAAAGTACAAAAATCAAAAAGTTGCAATTAAAACAAAAAACCCAAAAAGTTTAGCAAAGAATAGAATCCAAAACGAAATAAAATTTTTAAAAATATTAAACAAACACAAAATAGGTCCAAAACTATTAAAACACAATAAAGGTTATTTCATCTACAAATTCATTGAAGGAAAACAATTCATAGATTCTAAAAAAACTAAAATATTAATAAAAAACATATTAAAACAATGTAGAACCCTAGATAAACTAAAAATAAATAAATTAGAGTTCACAAGACCAATAAAACATATTTTCGTAAAAAACAACAAAGTAACAATAATAGATTTCGAAAGATGCTACAAAACAGATAATCCAAAAAATGTAACTCAATTCTGTCAATTTCTAATAAGCAACAATTTAATGAAAAAAGATATTAAAACAATAAAAGCATACAAAGAAAAACAAACAGATAAAAACTTCTCAAAGATTATAACACTTCTCTCTTAAAGCACAACTCTTACATTTATTCTCATTCTTAACCTTCTCAGGAACTTTATCACTTTCCAGCATTGCAAAAACATCATTAACCAATCCAACTATTTCTTCCCTAACAAAAGGATTCATAACTACTCCCCTCCGCTCCTTAGAATCTAAATACTCAATATACCCTTCTTTAACATTCTTTCCGAGCCCTTCATTAATTAATAACATATAAGCCTCTAACTGAATTCTATGCCCGGGCCAAACTCCTTCATGGGGCATTTTACCAGTCTTCAATTCAATAGGAACTGCTCTATCTTCAAAGATTTCAATCCTATCAATTACCCCTTTAAGTTTTAAAAAATCGGATTCTACCCAAATTTCAGTCATATACTTAGGGAATAATCTCTCCCAAAGTTGATCTCCAAAAACTTTTTCTTTCCCCATGAGATTATGGACTTTATTTGCTCTTTCCCTAGCTTCAAAAAGAAATGCTGGCCATTTTTCATGAAAAAACTCCATGGGTTTAATTCCAACTTTCAACAAATCTTCTTTATTTCTTTGAACAAAACCAAAGAATGATTTGTAGTAAGCACTTCTGTAACTCATAAAAACATCACTAAAAGGAACAAATCGTTTAAAACTCTTAACAATGCTCTCATCCAATTTATTGACATCATCAAAAACATTGTGCCTAATACTCCCCTTAACAACTTCTCTTTTCAATTCGGGAACAAAACCTAAAACCTCTTGAAGATACAGCTTTCGCTTGCAATAAAGATATTCAGATAACTTACTAACCGCAATTTTGTTCATAATTATTATTTTTTATTTAAAACATAGATATATCGATTAATTCTAGTTTTTCTTTCAGAATAACAAATAGGGGATTCAATTGGATCCATCTCAATTTTAAACCCATTTTCTCTTGCAATTTTTTCGAAATCAAATTTAACAGTTTTTCTCTCCTTTGTAATAAAACTAGGAACAATAATTACCATTCTCTTTTTAACAAAATCACTAACTCTATTAAAATAATCAGAATATAACATTTCTAATTCCTTAGCAACTTTTTTAGCTTCTCCGAAAGAAGGTAAATCCTTCAAGAAAGGCCCTAGATAAGGTTCTGTAACAACAATATCAACTTTTTTCTTTAATATTTGATTAATTTTAGCAGAATCCCCCCTTATAACATTAAAATTATTTTTTAAATTATATTTATGTTTAATCCAATCTAAATTTTTCCTACTAGCATCCACAGACCATTTATCAATATCCACACCCATTACATCTAAATTTTTAAGTAAAGCTTCCTGTAAAATAATTCCGGTACCACAAAAAGGATCTAATAAAGTTTCATTTTTCAATGGTTGTGCTAAATTAATCATAATTTTAGCTAACCTAATTGAAGTACTTTTCAAAAAATCATTAGCTGGCCTTTGATCTCTCTCCTTATATTTAGAAGGATCAAAAAAAGCAACTGTTTCTGCAATATATTTCTTATACAAAACAAACTCTAAATCTAAATTAACCAAGTCACTAGGTGTTAACTCCTTAGTTTTTCCTTTTTTCCTCATTGCTTTAAGTTTTTGTTCCTTGAATATTGATTTTATTTTTTTCTTCAAAGGTTCATCATCTGTTTTCCCATAAGAACTAACTCCATAACTGATTTTGTCTTTACTTCCCAAATAATTATAATCAAAGTTACCCAAATTCTCAGAAACAACTTTCGCAATCTTAACAGTCCCCCCCAAATCAGAGATTATTTTTTTAGAATCTATTTCATCTAATTCAATTAAAGCAACATATTTATCTGATTCTATAATATTATACTTAATCTCTTTAGATTTAAAATAGCTAACTAATTCTAAAACACTTAATTCTGGATCTCTTCCTAAAACAAAAACATATTTCATCTTATTTGTCTAAAAACTATTTGTCCCCCCATATTTGTCTCCATATGTTTTTCAGCTTTCTTAGTTAACTTTCCTTTTGTTAAAAATAAAACTGGCAACTTTCTCTGTTGGCCTTCACTTAAAGCTAAACTTAAATCTGCATCATTTATTGTCTTCTTATTCTTTGCTTTAACATAATATTTCAAAATCCCTGCATTAGATGGAACACCCACAATCAAATTAATCTCTCTTCCTTTCCTAATAATTTCGCTAGCAATCAAATGTATACTCTTGCCGCTCAAATACCCTTTTAGTTCCTCTAAAAACTTACTGGTATCTTGTTGAACTTTTTTTGGTTTCTCAACTTTTTCTTCTTTCAAGGCTTCTTCAGGTGCTACTTCAATCTTTTTCACTGGTTCAATTTTTTCTTTTAGTTTTTCTTGCTTAACTTTCATTAAATTCATTAAATAAGGTTTAACCTGCTCATTACTCAATAAATACCATTTCCAAAAAACTTCTGTATCCCCCCCAAGTTTAACTTGTATTGGATGAGCAAAATCTTTTATTGCCCTTAAAGCAACCCTCTGCCACGGCTCAGCAGTTTTATCTCTAACAATTTTATTCTCTTTAATTAAATTATAAGCATCCTTTTCTCTGCCAAACAAACAATTCTCTAAACTTTGTAACTTAGATTCTTGCCCAGGAGCATAATAAAAAGGAGAACTTCCCCTCTTAACCGTTGTAAGAAAAATCTTCTTATTAGCCACTAATTCGGACATTAAAGCCCCGGCAAACAAAATATTGCTTCCTATTTGTTTAGAAATATGAACTGGTAAAACCGGCCCTTCTTTCCTTACAAAATCAAATATTTTTTGTTTGTCCCCATTAACCATTAAAAAGAATGAATTAAGATGTGTTTAAAAAGCTTATGGCCGGACCCACTTTACTTCATAATAAGTAACATCATTTTCTTCATCAACGATTCCAATCAATAAATTTTTCTTAGTTGAGTGTGCAACTCTGTTTTTAGCTGAAAATTCGTGCCAAGTTAAGCTAGCACCTTCATGAATAGCATATAAAATCCACTTAGCATGGTCTTCCCCCGGTTTAATTCCCCTATCATATACCCTAAAATCTGCTCCAAATTTCAAAGCTGTTTTGACAATATACCCTCTTTCCCTCATATCCTTAAAAACACAATATCTAATCCATAAATTAGACTCAAATTTCTTAAGTTTCTTTAAAAATTTATCAAAACTGATCGGTTTATATTTTCCATCTAAAACTTCCATCTTATCTTGTTCTAACAAAAACAGTGCTTCAACAAAACTATACTGAATATCTTCTTTTTTGTAAAGTTCCCCAAATCTACTTTTATCATATAAGGCTTTTGCAAAAAAATCGGCTTTCGCTACAACTCTCTCCCCAGAAAATAAAGCTTGTATCTTTTCACTTTTCATTATAACAAAAAGATACCAAAAACTATTTAAAAAGCTTTCTCTAAACAAAATTATGAAAATAGTATTCCTGGGAACTTCTGCAATGGTCCCCACAAGAGAAAGAAATTTAATGGGACTTTTAATTAATTACAAGAACGAAAATATCCTAATCGACTGCGGAGAAGGTACTCAACGCCAAATGAAGCTTGTAAAAATCTCTCCTACAAAAATAACAAAGATACTTTTAACCCATTTACATGGAGATCATATATTCGGCCTACCAGGGTTATTACAAACCATGGCATCTTCAGGTTATAATAAGACTTTAGAAATCTATGGCCCAATTGGAACAAAGAAATATCTATCATTCATAATAAACAATTACATAAATGAAGATAAAATATCAATAAAAGTAAAAGAAATTTCAGGTGGAACATTCTTCAAGGGAAAAGAGTTCTCTTTAATAGCTGAAAAATTAAAACATAGAATTGCTTGCTTAGGATATTCTTTTATAGAAAATAATAAAATAAAAATAAATACAAAATACACTAAAAAATTCGGGTTAACTAAACATCCTTTGCTTGGAAATCTACAGAAAGGCAAAGACATAACTTACAATGGTAAAAAAATAACAGCAAATCTAGCAACAACTGTAAAAAAAGGTAAAAAAATAACAGTTATTCTTGATACCGAAACAACAAACAATATAATTAAATTTGCAAAAGACTCAGATATTTTAGTTTGTGAAGCAACTTATTTAAACAACCTAAAAGATCATGCGAAACTATACAAACATCTTACTGCAAAACAAGCAGCAGAAATAGCAAAGAAATCTAAATCAAAAAAGTTAATCTTAACACATTTTAGTCAAAGATATAAATTAGTTAAAGATTTAGAAGAAGAAGCAAAGAAAACTTTCAAAAATACACATATGTCAAAAGATTTAGCTGCATTTTCTTTTTAAAGTTAGGAAATTAATATGAAATTAACTTTCAAAAAAATAGAAAAAGAGGATTTAAAATTTCTAAACGAGATTAGAGAAAAAAAGCTTGATGAGATTCATTTAGGGCGAATCAAAAAACAAAATAAAGATCAAGCAAATTATATCATGGCTTTTTTTAAAAAAGAGCCAGTTAGTCATGTATTCATAGATTACAAAAGCAAATATTCTTGGCATAAATTTCCGGCAATAGAAGACCTATATGTTAAAAAATCTAAAAGAAATAAAGGAATAGCCCAGGAAACTATGAATTATGCAGAAAAACAAATAAAACAAAAAGGTTTCAAAGAAGCTTGCTTAGATGTAGAAACACATGAACATTGGATAAAAAAATTCTACGAAAAATTAGGTTATTCAAAAGTAAGCGGGCCCCATAACTTAAGATACAAATTAGGTGATAAGGAAATAACCGAAATAGTTTTTCATTTAAAGAAGAAATTATAACTATATCTTTTTTCTAGAATAAATATTAAAGATAAATATATCTCCTAACAATCCTAAAAAAATACTTATCAAATTCTTAAGTAAATTCAAAATAAACAAACTAGTAACTGTTCCTGCAACTAAAAAGACTAATTGAGATACCCCAAAGGTTAAAGTAGATAAAACTAAACTTATCAAAAAAATTGCAATAAACAAAAACAACCAAACCAATATAACAAAAACAGGATGTTGCTTAAAATAATAAAAAGCATCTTTTATTGAAGACCAAGCAGAAAGATTATCCAAAAACATTACAGCATACCTAAAAAAGAATATAACTTTCACTAAAAATACAGAAATGGAAATAGCGAAAACCATAAACAAAAATCCAGCAGTATTCACATCAAGGAACAATAAAGTAATTATGGATAAGAAAACTGCTAAAAATAACATTAAAACATAAACCAAAAAATTCATTTTTATAACATTGATAAACTTTTTAGGATCTAAAGCGACCATCAAAAGCTCTTTCTTAAAATTAGTAATTTTCTTTCCTTCAATCGTTCTTTTAATCATATTATATTTTATTGTAAGTAAACCTGCCCCAATAAAAAATCTTGCTACAAAAAAAGCTGCCAAGGAAATTAAAAAGGACGCAAAATCTGTTTTTCCTAAAAATTTCAATAGAATATTCTTAAAAGTTTCTACCCCTTCATCTGTTTGGAATAAAACAGAAGGGTCAACAAGTCCTCCAGGCATTAATCCATTAAACCATAAGAAAACTATTGATAAAATAAGGGTTACAAATAATAAAATTAAATCAGGAACCAAAATAAGTAAATTTCCTTTTAACTTTCTATATGAATCATTAATTATTTTAAAATATCTTTGATATTCGAAATGTTTCTTGTTGATAAAGTGTGTCACTTTTAAAAATATGGAATATCAAGCATTAAAAAGACTTTCTATTTGTAGCCTTTTTCAAAACAATAGTCGCATAACTCCCCTTAGGTAAATAAAATTTAACTTTTGCTTCCCTTTTTTCTTTATCATAACCAACAGAATCCCAATTCACACCAATAAAGGCTTTCCTTGAAATTCCTTCTGTAACTAATTCTGGTATTTCCCTAATTAAAAAATCAACTTTTCCTATCCCTTCCTTTTTCATAACTTCATTATATTCCTTCTCAATTTCTTTATCTTTAAATTTAGTATTAAAATTTATCAAAGGCAAATCAATGTTCTTTATTCTTTCATGTAAAAAAACAAAATTTCCATGACTATATTTAACTTTAAAATGTTTAAATTGTTCTAAATGTTTGCTTAAAACTAAATTCCACAACCAACTTTGATAACTATGTAAATAAAATTGTAATCTCCTAATTCCTAATTTCCTTAATGTACCAATATAATCATTTTTTTCAACCTTTAATTCTAATTTTTTACACATTTCTTTAAACTGTCTTTTGACAATCATCTTACCAATCTCTATATTATTCTTAGAAAACCTTTGTTCATCAAAATAATTAGCAACAAACTCAATTTTTCCAATTCCATCAATATCCTTAACAACGATTTCAAAATCATTTCCTTCTAAACTCCCTAAACTAATAGGTTCAAATCCATATCCTAAAAAAGTTAACCAAATATCTTTAACTCTAATCCAATCAACCCTATCTTCTGTAACATTAAACATAGAGATATGTTGCTCTGTAACTGCATTTTTATCTTTGTTTCCCGCATAGCCAAAGCTCTTAAACGGTATTCTCAGTCTCCTAGAAAGCTCTTCTATGGCATTCAAAGTATTCCAATTACGCTTTTTCATTAAAAAATAAGCATATTTACCATTTCCCCCCTTTAGCTTTAATATTTCTTTAACTACAAAATCCTCTGGATTTTCTTTAATTATCATGAAATTAAACAAACGAAAAGTAATTTAAAGCTTTTCAAATACACAAATTCATGGCAGAAACAGATATTATGATAACTTTCGAAACATTATACGATTTACTACGTAGAGAAAAAACCAGGCAAGAAATACAGAAATTAGATGAAAATTTCTATAAAGATTTAGCCAAATATATAAGTGAGAAAAAAGACATTTTAGAATCCCAAAAACAAAAGGAATCTGTTTTTACTCAACAAGAAATCAAAAAAACCCAAAATCAGATAGATAGTATTTTAAAAATAATAAGAGAGTTATATGAAATCAGAGAAAATAAGATAATTCAAGTAGCTTTAATCAATTCTAGAACCAAATCTGAAAATGAAACAGTAACTAATTTAGTTCCGGAAGAAGAAGATTTCTATAAACTAGTAATTCAAGGTTTAAACCAGTTTAGAAGCAATATTTTACATTCTGTACAAAATTCCAATCCACCAACGATAATTAAAAAAGAAGAACCGAAAGACATAAAAAGGGATGAAAAGCCTCAAAATATCAAGTTCATAAGGTTTATAGAAACGGTTCCAAAATTCGTGGGGTCAGATCTTCAAGTCTATGGGCCTTTTGAAAAAGAAGATGTTGCAAATTTACCAATAAATGTTGTAACTTTACTAATCAAAAATAATAGAGCTGAAGAAATATGAAATCACCAAAAATCAAGAAAACATACTGCCCAAAATGTAAGAAACACACTGAACATAAAGTAGCTCAAGCTAAAACAGGCGGTAAAAGGGGTTCATTAAAAAAAGGTTCTATTCAAAGACTTGAAAAAAGAGGCGGTGGAAGGGCCGGAATAGGCAACAAAGGAAAATATTCAAGACCTTCTGGACTAGGAAAAAGATATGGTAGAAAAGCAAGTAAAAAAACCAGTTTAGTTTTAACTTGTAAAGAATGTAAAAAATCAACAATTAGTGCAACAAAAAGGAGTAAAAAATTAGAATTACAATGAAAGCTACAAAAGAACCAAAAACAAAATTTATTAAAGTACGTTGCAATAAATGCAAAAACGAACAAATTATATTCAGCAAACCATCAAATAAAATCACTTGTTTAGTTTGTGGAGATATTTTAGCAGAATCCACTGGTGGAAAAGCTAAAGTAAAAGCAAGAATCTTAGAATTTTTAGAATAAAATGTTCTATAAGAAAAAAGGCTACCCCGAATCAGGGGAAATAGTAATTTGCACAGTCAAGAAGGTTCTACCTCATTCTATTTTTTGTTATATAGATGAATATGAAGGTAAAGAAGGCATGATTCACATCTCTGAAGTTTCCCCGGGAAGAATTAGAAACATCAGAGATTATGTAAAAGAAGGGAAAAAAGTAATCTGCAAGGTCCTAAAAATAGATTTAGATAAAGGACATATTGATCTTTCTTTAAGAAGAGTTAATCAAGCTCAAAAAATAAATAAAAATCAGTCATATAAACAAGAACAAAAAGCAGAAAAATTATTAGAACTAGTTGGGAAAAATTTAAAGAAAACTTTAGGTGATATGTATAAAGAAATCGGTCATAAACTTATAGAAGATTATGATTCTCTTTACGAATCTTTCCAAGAAATAGTTGCAAATCCAGATTTAATAAAAGAATTAAAATTAGATAAAAAATTAGAAAAAGAATTACTAGAAACGGTATTAGATAAAATAAAAGCACCTGAATACAAAATAACTGCAATTATTAAATTAGAATTACATACTCCAGATGCAATAGAAACAATAAAAAAATTATTCTCGAAAATAGAAAAAGAAGGCATAGAAGTATTCTATATTTCTGCACCAAAATACAAAATAGAAATAATTGCAGAAGATTACCAAACTGCAGAAGAAGAGCTTGAAGAAATACAAGAGTTTTTAGAAAAAGAAGTTAAAAAATTAAAAGGAATTATAGAATTCAAAAGAAAAAATGACTAAAGAAATTCTCTTTTGTAAAAAATGTCATATTTATACATTAGAAAAAGCTTGCCCTAAATGTAATGAAAAAACTATTTCTCCAAAACCAGGAAAGTATTCTCCAATAGATAAATATGGAGCCTATAGGCGCATTCACAAAAAGCAAATTCTGAAAATTACATAAATCAAACGGCATTTTTCTCCATTGTGACAAGTACGCACATGAAGTTTATAAATAACAAAAATCATGTAATTGAATGATTTAAAGAGGAAATGGCAAATATACAAAAAAAGATACACTGCTGGGATTTAAATATAAAAGTTACTGAAATAAAAAGCGATTTGGCTAAAGAGATTAATAGAAAGATAAAAAATAAATTCAAAACATTAAAAAACGGAGCAGAATTTTACTCCAATCAAATAAACAAATCAGAAGCTCATCTTAAAAATATATTATCTTGGATTTGTAAAGGAAAAACCAAACAATACAAATATCCGTACAAAAATCAACAAGCAGGCATTCCGATATTAGACATTATTACAATAGCAAATGATCTCGGCATTAACAAGCATAAAATTGAAAGGAATTTGATCTCAATTAGAAAATCTAATAGCCATATTAAAATATACTTTCCCAGATTTCCGATAAAAATCACACCAATAGCCTCCTGCCTATTACTTCATTACTATTGTGATGGAAGTCATGAAAACTGGTGCCAAAGCATAAAAAAACACCCATTGAATAGGCAAAGATATTTTCAGAGAATAGAAAATCTCTTAGGTGAAGTGCGAAATTGGAATTCAAAAAAACATCAAGAAATATATACTCCATTAATAATCTATAAAATCCTAGAAAAATTATTTGGTGTTGAAAAAAATAGTTTTACTAATATAAAGCTCCCAGAAAAATTTCTAAATCTAAAAAAAGAAATCCTAATTGGAGCTTTAGTAGCCATTATCTCTGATGAAGGACACATATGTAAAGAACATTACGAAATAAGAATTGCTCAAAAAAATAAGGAAACAATAGAATTCTTTCATGCAATATGTGAAAAATTAAGTTATGATATCTCACAAATTAAGAAAGAAAAAAGTGGGATTTATTCTTTTAAAATAAGATCTCTGGGGCTACTTAGATTCCATGTAGATTTAATAAATCTAAATAAAAAATATGATAATATTTTAGATTTGGGGGATAAACAAAAGTTTTTTGAAAACAAAATAAAGATAATCAAAAACAAAATTGAAAAAGAAAACTTAAAACAGCCAAGGGGACATGGAGAAAAATTATTTAAAACTGACTTTGAAATTTTAAAGCACTTTAAAACTCCAATTACTAAAAGAGAACTCTCAAAAATAACCATACAATCAATAAATACATTACACCATAGGAAAGGAAGACTCAAAAACTTTGGATTAATAAAAGTAATTGGTTGGAGAAATAAAGAATCAATATTAGAGATTACAAACAAGGGAAAAGAAGTTCTAGAAGAAAATTATAACAAGTACTAAAAAAATTAACAAAAAAAGAAAAAAGTTATTCGGCCAGTGTGTCCGCGATGTCTTTGGCCGTTGAATATCCGAGTGAATCTGTCATACCCGTTTCTTCTGCGATGTTTATTGCACGTTTTAGCCCAATTTCTCCATACATTGTTTCTGTAAAATAAGTTTGTATGTGGGGCTCGGCCATTATGTCATATTTTATTGCAAATTGTGCAGCATTCCTAATTTCGCCTTGTTCAATAAGCAAGTCAAACACCTGTATGTTCAGGCCTCTGTTGCTGGATCCGCATAGTTTTAGTTGCAAGCCAGTTCTATGGGCCTTTGCACTTCTTTTTAGTTGTTTTCCAACCATCTGATGTAACCCGTGTGTCTCTGCAATGTCCATAACGCACTCTTCATTCCCAAAATAGGCTTCAAAGTAGGCCATGCTTTCTGCAACGTTTCTTATCCAGCTTTGGCTGTCTTCTTCGGAAATATTTACACCATATTCTTTTGCAATGTCCAAATGCACTCTTCCCAAAGTCAGATTTTCTAATAAATACTCATCCAGGTGCGCTTTAAAGTTGGGTGCTCTTTTTATAACATCTTTTTCAAAAAGCCTTTGGTGCGAGTCTAGCCAAAATAGTGCAGCTTCTCTTTTTACGTCAGCTTCTGGAAGTCCATACTTTTTAAGTTCATCTAAGGCATATTGGACAGCTCTTGCAGCATCCTCTTCTACTTTATCTCTGCCTATAAGTATGTTTTTATCCCAGTTATATTCACATTCATCTTCTAGACTCATCTGTCCAACTCCAAGCATGACTTCACGGGCAAGGCCTAATACGCGGCCTGTTTGGCCTTTTCTGGCGTGGTAAGTCATCCTATCATCAAACGAAAGTTTTCTTAACATTAATATTTCCACTTCATCTGTTATTTTAACCATTTTTTATTTCTCCTACCTCTTTTAGGTCTGAGGCAAGGACCATATTGTTACAACTTAATAGTAATAATATAGGAATAGGTATATTTAAATATTTGCTACTATTCTTATTAGTAGTAAAATGATAGAAGAATTAAGGCTGGCAGGACTCTCAGAAAAGGAAGCTAAAACCTACCTAGATCTATTGCAATATGGAGAGAACCAAACAGGAAAAATCTGCGAAAGAACAAAAATCCCCAGTTCACAAATCTATCAAATATTAAAAAACTTACTAAAAAATGGCTTAGTAACCTACAAGCTAATAAACAATATTAAAGTATTCTCAGCTTCAAAACCAGATTCTCTAAAAAATTTATTTGAAGAAAAAGAAAAAGAAATAAAACAAGAAAAACAACAATTGATAAAAGCCATAGCTAAATTAAAAGTAATTCCTCCAAAAATAGAAAGACTAACAGATTTCAAGTACTACCAAGGAATAAGAGGAATTAAATCCCTTTACACAGAGATAATGAACTCATGGGAAAAAGGAGATGAATACTACATTGCTTCTGCACCTTTAGAATCCTTTCAGAAACTTGAAGGGTTTTTTAGAGAAATAGTTCATAAAAAAAGAATAAGGGATAAAGTTAAATTAAAGATAATAATAAATAAAGGAAGTGAAAATAAAGGCAAAATCAGGGCTAAAATGCCTTTAACACAAATAAAGTACCTGAACATAAACACAAAAACAGAGTATGGAGTTCTAAATGATCTTTTCTTTTTAATTAGCTATGGGAAAGAACCCTATGCATTATTAATAAAGGACAAGAATTTTGCACAAACCTATAAAGCTTTTTTTGAGTTTCTGTGGAACACCGCAATTTAAATATTACTCATTTAGTTTATTATTAAATTTTTAATTTTTCCTTTGTTCACTTGTAACAAACCATAGTTAATTATATTCTCTTTTTGTTTAATGCTAACACGCGAAAAAGGATTCAATATAAATTTACAATCTGAATATTTCCCTCCTTTGATCTTTCCGGGCACATAAGCAAGATCTACTTCGGTTCCCCCAACACCTTGCTTTTTTAAATTATGAAATGCTTCTAAGATATTAGAGTATTTTATATTTATGTCCATTCTTGTAGACTTAATTTTATTTAAATCAAAATAAAAGATTCTATTTGAAATATTTTTATCTAATTCCACTGGAAACCTTACCACCCAGGTCTTCTTTCCTATTTTTAATCTCTTTTGATATTCTTCTTTAAAATTTGATTTTTCCTCAACAAGTTTCTTAATAACTTTGCAAGTGTGACTCTGGGAATTAGTTCTTAAATTAATTTCATTATAAACATTAAGAAATTTTTGATATTCTACACCTTGTTTACTAATAATTTCATTTCCAAGAACTAAATCATCTTTTTTGTATTCTTTAAAAATTTCATTTAACTGTTTTTTATTTAATTCACCATCAACCCCTGGAGCAACAACTGACAGAACTTTAGCTGTTGGTTTTTTTAATTTTGAAAGAATTTCAAGACATGAAAAATCAACTATGGGTGTAAAAATAGACCCCAAATCCTTCTTTCTAGCAAGAATATCTCCTCCAACATCAACAGCAATAATCAAATCATAAGATTTCCGTTTTATTAAATTTTCTAATTGAACTTTTAATTTATTTGTTCCATATTGTAATGAAAAAAGGTAAATGTCTCTAATCCCTAATTTAAATTTCTTGTTTATTTCTATTAATTCTGGTTCAAAGAATGAATTTAATGATTCATTCTCTTTTGTGATGATAAATTTTTTTGCTGTTTTAGAATTTAATTTATTAATTGGTTTTTCTAATTTTCCGTTAAACAAATGTAAAGCCCACGGTGTAAGAAATCCTGCTAAGTCTATCACAACGCCTTCCTTCTTTAGTTTTTCTGTAATAAGAACAGAAGATGCAATATCTCTCCCACTTCCCGCACCAATAACCAAAACTTTTTTATATTTATGAAAATTATTTATCATGAATATATCCTAAGGAAACATGACTAACTTGTAATACTCTTTTATGTTTACTTTGCTTATATCTTTTTATTATATCGGATAAATACTTTTTTGAAGCACCATATTTTTTTATGATTTGAGAAATTGACATTTTCCTCTCAAATAACAAATAAGCAGCAACATCTTGTTCAGTTAAAGTTGCTCCTAACTCTTCTTCATGAGTCTGCCCCTGATAAAAACCAGTTGTAGACTTCCTATTTAAAATATCTTGAGGAATGTCCAATTCTTTTGCAATCTCTTTGATGTCAATTTTGTATAAATCATCTAAAACCCCAAAATCACATGACATTGGAGTCCCATATTTAGTTGCATATCCTTGAACAAATTCAGCCCTATTAGATGTACCAAGAACCATACCTCCCTTTTCTCTTGCTACTGCATAAAAAAAATTTATTCTTAATCTAGATGCTATGTTTCCTTTGGTTATCAAATCTAATTTTTTTCCTATTATTTTTGAAACATCTTTTATTATTTTTTGGGTAGGAGAATTTATAGAAATTACATATCCCCCCTTAACCTTTAAATCAGATTTAACTAGTTTATAACATTTAATTCCTTCATCATTCCCTCGTACAGGCAGATTCAAAAGAATTACTTTTTTGGGCCCTACGGCCATTACTGCCAAGTATGCAACAACCGTAGAATCAATACCACCAGATAATCCCAGAATTAAATTGCCTTTTGGATTAGTCTTTTTATGAAAATTTTTAATTTGACCAACTATCTTTTTAATCACTTCATTGTAACCTTTTTTATGTCTTGTTTTAATCTCTAACACTCCTTTTATTATGCCCTTTTCCGAAAAATTTCTTTTTTTCATAATTGCCACTTTTATTTCTTTAAAAATATTTCATCTAATAAACCTATCGCTTTTTTTGAGTTATGGCCCATCAAAGTATTAAACTTACTTGCATCTCTTAATCCGCTTATTAAATATTCTTTCTTCAAACCAATTTTTTTAAGGGAATCATAATCTACTGGCAAACCCAATTTATTATAAATTTTCACCATTTTATCATATAAACTATAATCATTGGTAATTTCCCCAAATAACTTTAATTCAATTAAAGTTCCAACCGATGCTATTTGCCCGTGCGTAGGCCAAATCTTTTTACCTTTTTTGTATCTTCTTTCCATAGCATATGCCAAATCATGTTCTCCCCCTCCACTTAATTCAAAGCTATCTCTTAAGATTATTGATACTGAAGCATCATGTAAAAAACTAGCCAATTTTTCTAATTCTTTTTTTCCATATCCTTCAAATGAAGTTAATACCCATTCTACAGCCTCAAAAACTTCTGGAACATTACGTCTAACTTTTTCTAAAGAAATAACATCTTTTGTTTTTTGAGAATTTCTAAAAACAACATCAATTGAAGCACCTATTTTTGCAAATAAATCTCCAAACCCAGATTGAGACCATTTTTCAAGTTCTTTCCTATTTGAACTAAAAATTAATGGAAGGTTAAAAATTATTTTATTGGGAGTTTCAGTTTGGAAGGTTTTTATTTTTCCCCTAACACTTAATACTGATTTATCCACACTTATACAAACAGTAGATAGCATTGAAGGAATTAAAATAGAAGGAATATTTTTAGTGGAACATGCACGTGCAACGTCTAATGCAGTACAACCACCTAATCCAATCACAATCTTATGATTTCCTTTTAGAATTTTTCTTTGAACTAATCCCACATTTTCGTATTTGTTATTTTTTATACATACTACCTTTCCAAATTTTTTGGCAATATTATAATTATAAGGGTCAGTTATTATTATAGGATTTTTTGATCTATAACTATAAATAATGCTTTTAATTGAACTATTTAATTTAACTAAGGGGGGAGTATTTATTTCCCTTCCCTGATTCCAAAGGATATTAAAGAATTCTTTAAACGTATTGGCTAAATTAGAATCTCTAACTAAAATAGCACGTGGTTTTTTCCCATAATCTACAATAAAAAAAAGATTATTAAGGATACCATATTCAACTTTTGTATTAATATCTAAAAATTTTACTTGGGTATGGGGCATCTTTTTTCTAATAAAACCATATGATTCCCCTTCTTTATTAATAAGTATTTTCAAAACAACTTTATCTTTTATTCTTTTTTTATGAACAACCTCCAAGAAAAATTTCTCTAGTTTTTCAAATGATCCTACTGGAGCAGAAGCAATATAGTATTGGTCTTTAGGTTTCCAGGAATTAATAATAATTTTATAAAGTTCTTTTATCCCACCAACCCCATTAAACTCTTCAACATACTTATTTTTTAAATTAATTTTAAAAAGCATATTTTTATTTTGTAATTAAGGATATATAAATTTTATCATTAAAATCCACTTAAATTCTTCTGGGGATTAGCAGCACCAAGATCAACCTTGCCATAAAGCCCATCATAACCAGGTTTAATACTAATTTTTCCATGCCTATTATCAATTATAATCTTAGCTAATTTCTCGTTAACAACTTTCCCCAAGTCTATTTCAGCAACATTCATCAAAATATTAAACTCATTATCAAAAAACTTAATCAATTTGTTATAAACTTCCCAAACACCCTTAGAATTCAACATTTTAATTCCTAAATAAGCAGCAATTAACTCCGTTAATGGAATCAAAGTCAAAAAAGGCTTAGCATTCTTTGGTTTGAAACCTTCTTCCCGATCAGATAAAACTTCTACCCTATGCTGAACACCAATTGTTAATGGTTTATTACAAACAGGACAAATATCTTTATGTTTTATAGATTCTTTTGGATCAAAAACAACATTACAATTCCTATGCCCATCAAAATGATAAATTCCATAACCTGGATCTGTTTCAACAGTTGAGTTTAAACCACCCCCTGTTCTAATAGCACTTAAAATATTCTTATAGCTTAATTCAACATCAAACAAGGTAGCCTCCCTTCCAATTCTCCAAGGCCAAGCACTATGCATATCTGAAAAACTAACCAATTGAAACTTATCTAAACCGCTTAATCTCCAATTCATTGCAGGGTCACTGCTTATCCCAGTTTCTACAGCATGGATCTTTCTCGCTTTTTCCTGAAAAGCTTCTTCAATAGAATCAAAACCAGATTTGCTTCCAAGAACTCCAAACCAAGGAGTCCAAATATGTGCAGGAATAATCTCAATCTTATCACCGATATCTTCCATCATTTCAACTAACTCTATTCCAGAAAAACCAAAGATTGGCCTGCCATCATAATCTAATCTTCCTTTCTTAAGTAAAGCTTCAATAATCTGATCAGCAACTTCTAAATTTGGAGCAAGAATAGTTAAATGTACTCTTCGTCCCTTTCCCCCTTGGCTGTACATTAAACTAATTTCTGTCTGTAAAATAAAATTAAAACCATTCTTACTAACCAAAATTCCATTATCTTTTTGTTCTAAAGTTTCTTTAATATGTTTAATCCATTTTGGGTGAGTAAAATCTCCAGTACCAAGCAAATTAACTCCTTTAATCTTTGCCCATTTTTCTAAATTATAAATATCAATTGCTTTACTTGTTGCCCTAGAATACTTAGAATGTATATGTAAATCTGCTATAATCATAAAAAAGAAAAAGAAAAACTAATTAATAAAGTTAACTGGTTTCGTAAACAGTTACTATTTTACTTGTAGTATCTAGATATTTATAATCTAATATGATCCTCAAGTTATCTTCATAGTTACTATCTGCTCCAGATTCCAAAGTTCTCTCGCAAATTATTGTTTTTGCTCCATTGTACAAAGTTAATTTTCCTTTATCTCCCTCTGTACCTTCTGGAAATCTGCATCTTATATCATCTGGATAGATATCCATGTAAACAATATCTGCAAAATCAGAACTATCTAATTCTTCACAAGCTTTTGTATGGTCATTAACTGTTCCCGTACCTTTGTTCTCAATTGTTATTGAAAACGTCATTCCATCACTACCCTTGTATCCTTGTTCTACCCCGGTTACTTGAACTGGTGCAGATGAGACTGTACCTGTAGTAATTCTGCTTCCTTCTACTTCACAAACTTGTTCAGCTCCACCTTCACTTAATCTTCTAGAACCCATACAAACAGTTGTACTCACTCTTGTTTTATAAGGATAACAAACTCTTGCATTCACTGGAAATTCTTGTTTAATAACAATATCTTCAGCATAATTTCCAATTCCCAAATCAATTTCCCTTTCTCCAGGAGTATCTCCCTCTACCGAAATACCATAAAGAACTTCAGAACTTGCCATATAATTATTATTTAATCCAAAACTTGGACTTGTACTAAATATTCTAGCTTTTGCTTCTCCAGCTGGAACATCATATTCTCCACTATTTGTTAATTTAACACTAAATTCTGCATTTTCTCCAGCATCAAAACTTGAAACAGGAGATCCTTCAACAAAGACTATACCAACTCCTTCGGTTCCTCCCTTAAAAGTTCCTTGGGGCTCATCTACATCCTTTTTATCGCAAGCTGAAAAAGTCATTAGAACACCTATTAAAATTACTGCCAAAAGATATTTTTTCATTTTTTAATTTCCTCCTTTTTTTAACATAATCAACCGCTAAATCCGACACCTGCTGTCTCAAACGGTATTGTTACTGAATGTTTAACCTTATAATAATACTTTAGATTGATATTTAAATTTACCTGATGTGGGTCAGTTTCCTTCAAATTCACATCACTGTAACATTCCAATCTTTTAGCGCCTCTAACCAATTTTATTTTACCATCGTTACCAACATCTGTTCCGCAATTGAAATTAAGATCATATCCCTTTACATCTATATCCATATATAAATTATCTAAATCCCCATCCCTTTGATTTACACTGGCATAAACAACTCCTTCCGGAGCTTGTGTCAAATATAAAATCAACTTCAATCTTACTCTTCCTTCACTTAAAGGCCTTACTTCTTTTTCAAAAGAATTTATTGTAATCGGTGTTTTTTCTTTAATTACAAAATCATCAAATGAACCAGTTTCTTTTGATTTTTCTTCATCTTCATCACTTAAAAAACTTGGATAAAGTAAATAAATATTTCTAGACAAAGTTGTATCAACAGGGTATCCTACGGTCACAAAGAAAGTAACAGGTCCAAATTCCAAGTTTCTATAAGCATATTCTCTGTTATTTCCTGGAAATTCAACCCTTTGCTGTTCTGGCAAAGTTTCTAACTGGCCGTTTTGATTTTCAATAACATTTGCAGCTTCCATTGAAATTGTTTTACATTCTTCCCCAGAAAGAGGGCTATAATCATCAGGATGAACGTCTCCTAAACAAACTTTAATATTTTTATCCATTTTTTTAGTCATGTAATTAAAAATATCAAGATTCACAGTAAATGGCATATCATTCATTAACTTATCGGGCAAACCATAAAAAGAAAAATCAATACCCCCTGTAACAGATTGCAATGTTCCAGGATTCCCTCTAAAATCGCAACCACTAACTAAAACTAAAAATATTAAAAATATCACCAATCTTTTCATATTATCAAACCTAACTTATACTTATAAAAAACTTTCTAATTGGAACTAAGACATCCCCCTTCTTCTTCACTCAAATCAACCCAATAACATGAACCGAAATTACACTCATCTGCCCCACAATCTTCTTGAAGAACATAATCTTCACATTCTCTTAAAGAAGCACTACACTCAATACATTCTAAAAAGTTTCCATCAAAATCATATATCATTTTACAACCAGGAGTATTACAATAAATTTCTGTTTTATCCTGGCATACATCTTCATCTAATTGACCCCTCCTAACTTTAACTAATGTCCATTCTCTATCTGAAAATACATATTTAGATTCTGCAAAAACAACATATTTATAGAAGTCGGTGTCATCATATGAATCTCTAATTTCAAACTGACAATTTAGGTTTATAACATCTTTATACCTACTTATGCAATCTTGTTCACTAACTGGTTCTCCAAACAATTCATTTCTTCTTTCTTCATCAGTACAATCAATATTTACCTTATCTCTATAAGCAGCATCTGTAATTTTATACAATTTATTTCCATACCCATCTCTAAGTCCAATATCTTTAAAGTCGCAGAACCGTTCATCTTCTGTAAATTTAAGCGGTGGTGGAACGTGTAATAAGAAGTCTTGAACCTCATTCAAATACCCACTCCACTCCGGATTTTTGCTTAAATCTATATTAAAATATAAGGGAACTTCTGACCCTAGCACAAATGGTTGGGGGCTTTTATATCTTTTAGTTCCAACATAAAAACCAATATTCATTGGCCCATAAGTAGAAACACCTTTAACAACTCCACTAATAAAATCTACTCCCGGTTCTGCTGCAACAATCCATAAAAGTGGTTTTCCTTCAGCATCGAATTCTCTTTTCAATTCTTTTCCTATAAAGTAAACATCCCATGTGGCATTAGTAATAAATTCATAATCTGCTTTTATTTCTGCTGTCCTACTTAATTGTTTAGTATCTTTTCTTTCAAAGAAAATATCTGGGAAGTACAATCCTTCTGGAAAAATACAGGTAACATGATAATAAGTTTCCCCCAATATTGTTTCAGTATATTCTTCATCAACATAAGCAGTATCAGATATACTCACTAATTCAAATTCTTCCGGAGAAACATCAATATCTTTCCCAAGATAATCTTCCAAAGAACAACTCATTTTAACATCTAAATCTCTTGTTAAACTTTGTCCAGCTAAAGTAGCCTGCAAAATAATTGGATCTCTTGAAGCATAAATCGATCCTGGAGCTGTTGAAAAAAATTCTTTTATCTTCAACCCTAAAAAAAGATTATTTTCATTTTGTTCAACATCTGATTGCCAAGCAAATTGTTCTTGAATTCCTTCTCCTGTCCAAAATCCCCTAAAACCTTTTTGGAATGTTGTCCATGCATTCCCATCTTCTTGAATTCTATATTCGGTCATAGTCCCTTCAGCCCCAGCAACTTCCACCCAACCAGATTGATTAGCGCCATACATAAACCAAATAATTCCGCCCACTACTAAAATTCCAAGAATCAAAGGTCCACCAACTCTTTTAAAAAATCCTCCAACGCCACCCATTCCGCTTTTAAGATAAGTTACGAAAAGGATAATAAATAAAAGAAGAACCCCCCATTTAATATAAAATACTCCGGGTACAAAAATAAGTATTAAAATTGCTATAATTATTCCTATAAACCATTTAAATAAAGTTATACCAATTCCCTTATATCTTCCAAGGGCTTCAAGCTGATCCACTCTATCTTTCCAACTCCTACTAGAACTAGAGCCTCCAGAATATCCGCCTTGAGAAGAAAGATTATTACTTATACCAAACAGATTTTTGCCTCTTTGATCTCCTGCAGCTCTTGCTTCAGATTTTGCTCTTTCTTGAGCCATTTCCTTTGCTGCCGCTCTTGCTCTTGCTTCAGTTTTTGCTCTAGCTTGACCTTCCTTAGACATAATTAACCTCTTTTTTTAATCTTCTAAACTAATTTTTAATTCATCAATTTCAAAATCTGTGTTCGGAATAATTTTAAAATCATTATCTCCTTTTCTAATATGTTGAGTAATATCCTTCTCAAAAGAATTTGAAGAAGTATCTATCCCAATTGTATAGCCATTAATAATAATATCTGCTACAATCCTATCGCCATCAAACTCCATCTCTAAAATAACATCATCTCCATCTCTTATCATGTCCCATTGTTCAGTATCAACTTCAAAATCATATTCATATTCGTTTTCTACACCTTCATCATACTCATTTCTAACCGTAATATCATTAAACATAAAATCCCCATTATCTATTGAAAACTCTAAAACATTACTTCCACTTTCAAAATCATCTTTATCTAAATTTATTGTTTTCTTACCGCCAGAACAAATTAATGGTTCATCAACTAAAATTTTATCATTAAGATATAACTTGAACCGCCCATATCCATCTAATTCTTTACAATATATAAAGAAGCTAAGTTCAGCATCTTTAATATTTCTTTTTTCGCTTGAAGAAACCCTAAATGTTTCAATTGCTAATGAATTTTTCTTTTCAAAAACTTTCTTAATTTTGATATCTCTTAAATCATAATGGTTCTTTACGAAAAATCCGCTAGTTACAGATATTTTTATATTATTATTTTCTTCAATATAATCTGTTGGTAAAATAACTTCTACAATTCCCGCTCTTTTAAATCCATTAAATACAATATTTCCATTTAGTTCAATTACCAAATCTCCTTTTGGATCTAAAACACTAAAATATAACATTAATTCTTTTAGATTTTCAATATCGTCAACTCTAAAAGACAACTCTTGAGAACTATCTCCAAAAATGCTTCTTTCAATTTTTAGATTACTGGCTAAAGTTTTCAATTCTGGTTCATCTTTAAGAAACAAATTAATATTGCCCAACTCATATTCTTTAACTTGGTCATCAGAAAGGTCTCCGGGATATTCAAGTAATAAAACATCTTTAAGTTCTAAATCATCACAAACATCTAAACATTCATCATCTTCATTCAATAACATACACCTATCGCAAGGTGGCATTAAAGCAATTACAAAGAGCATTAAGGTAATCATACCAGCAATAACACCGCCAGCAGTACCGATAATAGGTTCTTTATCTTTTCCCATAATCAAAAGAATAAGTTTATTAATATATAAAACTTACTTTTGTATAAAACCATGAAAATCATTAAAGAGAACATAAAAAAGGGCTTTGTAACTCTAAAAATCGAAAATCTAGATGACTTATGGTACTTAAGCCAGATAATAGATGAAACAGATTTTATTAGTGGTAAAACTCTAAGAAAAATAAAATTAGAATCAGATACTCGTTCAAAAAAAATAGAAAAAAAGACAGTTAAATTAAAAATCGAAGTTAACAAAATAGAATTTCATAAAACTTCTGATATCTTACGTGCTTCTGGAAAAGTTCTAGAAGGCCCCGAAGACATTTCATTAGGTTCCCACCATACTTTCAATTTAGAAAATGGGACTATTTTCACATTAGAAAAAAAATCTTGGTTAAACTATCAAATAAAAAGAATAAAAGAAGCTTCAAAAGAAAGTAAAACAAAAATTTTAATATTAGTTTTAGATAGAGATGAAGCAACCTTTGCTTTACTTAAAAAATATGGGTTTGATATATTAACTAACTTTCAAGGAGAAGTGGAAAGGAAAAGAGAAAAAACAAAAACAGAATCAAAATTCTATGATGAAGTTATAAAAATTCTAAATCAATATGAAAAGAAATACAATTTCAACCATATAATTTTAGCCTCTCCAGCATTTTGGAAAGAAAATTTATTTAAAATAATAAAGAAAAAAGCTCCAGAATCGGCTAAAAAAATAATATTATCAACCTGTAATTCAACAGGGGAGAATGCAATTATTGAAGTTCTAAAAAGAAAAGAAGTTCAAACAGCATTAAAAGAAGATAGAATTGCAAAAGAAACAGGTTTAATAGAAGAATTATTAGAAGAAATCTCAAAAGATAATTTAGCAGTTTATGGTATAAAAGAAGTTGAAAATGCAGTTAATTCAGGTGCTGTAAAAACCTTATTATTAACAGACTCTTTAATGAAAAAATACAGAACTAAAAACTTCGAAAAACTAGACTCTTTAATGAAAAACGTAGAATCTCAAAAAGGGGAAATTCGTATTATCTCAACAGAACATGATGCAGGAAAAAAACTAAATGGTCTTTCAGGAATAGCTGCAATTCTTAGATACAAAACTTATTAGTTAAGTTTAAATATTAATTTTTCCAAGAATGATTTATGGTTTCAAAAAAACAAGTAAACAAATTTGTTAAATCTCAAGAAAGCATACAATTCTACAAAAAAATTCAGGGGGCATTAACTGAAGTTCTTCAAGCAATGCCGAATGAGGATTTCCATAAAGTTACAAAAAATCTTAAAATCATTTCCTTACAAGAAGGCATAATCGGCCAAGCAATGGTTTTTCCAAATTCAAAAGGAAAATTTAAAGTTGTTTCAATTGTTTATGTTCCAAAAATACCCATGAATGTTCTAAAGTTCATAATCGCTCATGAATTGGGGCATATCCACCAAGGGAGACACAATACAAAAAAAGGGGAGAATATTTACATTTTAGAAAAGCATGCCAACAAAATGGCAAAGAAGTGGGGTTTTCCGCCAACAGAAAAAACATGGGAATGGATATTCAAATATATGAAAAAATATAAAATAAAGTGGCCAAAAGATTGGCCAAAGGAATAAAGATGGTAAAAGCACTTATTATCATAGACATGGAAAAAGGTTACATGAAAGATATTTATAATCCTAAAGAAATAATAAAAAATCAAGTTAAATTAATTAAAGCATTCAACAAGAAAAAACTTCCGGTAATAATAACAACCGGGAAAGCAAGAAAAAAGAAAAATCCTGTAATGGACAGACTATGGGAAAAAGAAACAACCGAATTCGCAAAGAAGGGATTAGATAAATTTGTTCCAGAAATAGAAAAGGCAAAGGTAAGTAAAGTTTTAGGCAAATCAGAATATGATTGTTTCTATGGAACAGAACTAGAAAAATATTGTAAACAAAACAAAATAACAGATTTATATCTATGTGGTGTTTTTTCTGGATGTTGTGTATATCTTACTGGCACCGGAGCAGCATACAGGGGAATTATGCCTTATTTTGTTAAAGATGCTGTTTCTACTGAAAAAAATCTTGGCATTTAAGAAATTGTAATAACTTCAAAACACTTTTAGGTCCAGTTGTAACAACAGAACAAGTAATTAAAGAACTAAAAAAATGACAAGAGAATTCTGGAAAGATTGGAAAAGGAAAACTATTATAGAGAAAAAAGCTATTAAGAGAATAATCAAAGCCAGAGGGTTAATAATCAAATCAATTCCAAAAAACAAACTAATTGCAATTTACATAAAAGGAAGTTTTGTTAGACGTGAAATGAATAAAAATAGTGATATTGATATAGTTCCAATAGTTACAGAAATAAAATATGAAGGTCGTGTTTTTGAAGTAAATTCTCATAATGTTTACCCCTGTATTGTTGTTCCGTTGTCAATAGAAGAATTTAAGAAAAATAAGTTAATGACCCAAGCAAATCATAAACCAGATTTGAGAGCTAAACCAGATAGATTTCTTAAAAAATTAAAAGAATGTGGATTAATTTATGGAAATGGATTGAATCCTAAAAAGTTTCCAATAAGAAGTAATGAAAAAGCTTTGAAAGATGAAATAAAACTAATGGGGGAAGGTTATATTAAACTATATAGAAAAAAAGAAATAAAATTTGCTCCTTTGTTAAAACAAGTATTTTGGTTAACAGAAACAGAATTAGAACATAAAAAAAAGAAAGTATCTCATACTTGGAAAGGTTTAGATAAAGCTATAAAAGAAAAAAGCCACATAATGCATCTTGCTTACAAATATAGATTAAACAAACCAAAAGATAAAAAAAGAAGAGACGCTTTTGTTAAAAAATTAGAAAAACATTTAAATAAATTAGAAAAAATTTTCTAAATCTCTAACATCTCAGCATACTTAGGAAATTCTTTCTTAAAATCCTTATGAACCCTGTCCTCACTAGCAATAAAATCTAACATATCCTGTCCTTTAACCTTACTCCTATCCAAAACATGAAACAATTCATGCAAAACAAGAGCTTTAATAAACTCTGGATCTTTAGTTAACAAATTAATTACATCCTTACAAAGAACAATTGTCTCCTTACGACCAGAATGAACAACCAGACTACCCACTTTAATAGGTAAACCTTCTTTCATCTCTTCATGAATAATCCTACTTCTAGAACTCAAATCAAAAAACTCTTCCTCATTCAAAAACTCCAAAAAAACATCAACCTTATGTTTCTTAGAAAACATACTATACGCTTGCTCGGCAGCTTTTATCACCTCTTTCTCATTCATCATAACACCTTTGATCCAAATTTAATAAACCTTGGTTCAGTTAAAGCCAATTTCAATAACATTGCAAAAGGAAAATCTCTATTTCCATTTTCAACTATGCTTCTTATTCTATCTTGGCCAGTTAACTTAACTAAGTAATTATAATCATTGTTATTAAACTTATTTAAAATTTTCCTTACCTTCAAACCAGTACTTAATTCCTTCCCAATTGTGCTTTTCCATAATTCATCATAATTTTTATTGTATTTAATTGCTTTTGCTAATTCTTTAGCCGCAAACATCCCAGGAATAATTCCTCCGCCAGTAGTTGGCTTTACCTGAGTAGCAGCATCTCCAACTAAATAAACATTATTTTTATGTGTATTAATATTTGGATTATAAATTGGCAATAATCCAGCTTGTTTATCTAATATTTTCCATTTTACAAATTTATCAAAATATTGTGCAACATTTTCAGTAGAAGCAACTCCAACTCTTGCAATTTCTTCGTTTTCGGGAACTATCCATGTAAAAAAACCAGGAGCAACATCTCCAAAAGAAGAAACAAAAGTATCTTTCTCAAATTTTCCTTTTACTCTCGCTTGTAAACCTAACAAAAATTTCCTCCCCCCAAACATATTATTACTTTTAGCAACTTGAGACAATGGACCATCGGCCCCAACTAAAATATCACTTTTAACAATTTTATTCTTAAATTTAATTTTATCCCCTTCATTAGAAATAAATTTATGCTGTAAAAACGTCTTAACTCCTGCTTCTTTAGATTTATCAAATAAAAACCTATCAAATTCAGACCTATCTACTAAAAAATCTGGTTTATCCAAATTAAATTCAATAAAATTTCCATCTGGAGCAATAACCCTAGATTTCTTAATCTTATTCAATATTAAATCATTCTTAATTTTAACAAGTTTACTTAAAGAAGAAGTAATCAACCCAGTACATTGAATAGGTTTCCCAATTTCCTTGTGCTCTTCATATAAACTAACATCGAAACCTGTCTCTACCAATAAATAGCTAGCATAGCTTCCTACAGGTCCCCCACCAATAACACTTATCATACAAAAAAATACTAAGCAAATATTTATAAATCTAATCTTTTAAGAATTCATTATGCTAATCGAAATAATCTTACTAATTATAGCATTAGTTTGGCTTTCTTTTGCTACTTATTTTGATATTAAAACACAAGAAATTCCAGATTGGCTAAGTTATAGTTTAATTATAATCGGTTTTGTTTTAAGTATATTAAAGTCAAATCCATCTTACATTTTGATTATCTTAGGGTTATTAGTCATCACTTCAATTTTTTACTATATTGAAAAAGAACTTAAGTGGGTTAAGGGGTATATCTTAATTGTAATTAGTGCTTTCATTTATTTCTTTGTAGCAGCTAAGTTAACACAAAACATTTTTTCAAGTAGTATCTTGGGTTTCTTAATTTTCTTTATAATTGGAGACTTAATGTACCATTCAAAACAATGGGGTGGGGGAGATGTTAAATTACTGGCGGGACTTGGGATAGTATTCGCAACATATCCAAAAGTATTACTAACTTTCTTAAATCCAAACCTAAATCTTCCATTTTTAATCATCTTATTCATAAATATATTAATTGCAGGGGCATTTTATGGAATAATTTGGGCATTTGTCTTAGCAATCAAAGATAAAAAGAAGTTTTCACTTAACCTAAAAAAAATACTCCATATGAAAAAAGTAAGGTTATTAGAATCAATAGTTTTTATCCTAACTTTAGTTTTATTATTAGTTGCATTCTTTACAGTCCAAGATTTAAGAATTAGATTATTTGCATTATTCCTAGGAATCTTACCTTTATTTTTCCTATACCTACTAATTTTAGTAAAATCAATTGAAAACATGTCATTCATAAAGAAAATTCCAATTTCAAAAATTAGAATAGAAGACCAAATACAAAATGATATTTTCTACAAAGGTAAAAAAATATATTCAAAAAAATCATTAGGAGTTACAAAGGCACAATTAGCTTTAATTAAAAAAGCAAAAATAAAATCAGTTATCATAAAAGAAGGTATTCCTTTTGTTCCTAGTTTTCTAATTGGTGTTTTAATTAGTTTAATTTTTGGTAGTTTAATTTTCTTCTAAGGAATTCTTTCAGACATCTCAAATTCATATTCTAAAATCTCTTCAGGTTCTTCTTCAACTTCTTGTTCTATAGAAAAACCTTCCTTAAGAATTTGTTCTCTAACTTTAGCTAACTCTTCATCTTCTGTTTTCTTACCTTCCCATTCAAACTTAACCTCATCTCCATTATACCTTGGAATCACATGAACAAAAACATGTGGTGCTCTTTGACCTGCTGCAGCACCATTTGCTAAAAATATATTAGTTCCTTCTGCTTGTATTGTCTTAAATAAATGTTTAGCTAGGTTATTAACTACCATAAACAAATGAGCTAATTCCCCATCTGGCATTTGAGCAGTTAAAGCATAGTGTTTTTTAGGCATAACTAACGTGTGTCCTCTTGTAGCTGGATTAATATCTAAAACAGCAATAACCTGATCATCTTCATAGATTTTTTGACTAGGAATCTTCCCTTCAATAATCATACAAAAAGGACATTGGCCACCTTGTTCTTGAGTTGCTTTTTGTTGATCTTGTAAAAACTTAATTTGTTCTTCATTAAAAGTAGAAAGCATTGCTTGTAATTTAGCTTGTTGTTCAGCAGGAGGCAATTTACCTATTTCATTTAACTGTTTAATTTGCTCTTCACTAAAAGGATTTTGCATACAAAGAATTTAGATTAGTTTACTTAAAAAACTTTCTAAGAAAAGAAAAAAAGAAAAAATTTATGCAATTATGTGCAAGTCTTTAATACAGCTCTACTTAAAGTAGGATCATTAGAATTTAAATTAATATCTTTAACAGCTACAAAAAGACCATCATTTATAAGCCAAGCCCTATTTTCACCTATTAATGTCGTGGTATTACCTACAGACACTTCAACAGCATTTGAAAAAATAGATCCTATTTCTAGATAGTACTCTCCTACGTTAAAAGAATCCCCTTCACCAACCAAATAACTCTCGGCACATAAATTTTCTGTTCCAACTGGAATATCCGTCCCACTACCTCCCCCACCTAGCATGGAAGTTGCTGGCCTACTTAACTGCGGATCTGGAGGACTATTTTCAACACAGCTAGAAACTAAGAACATAACAACAGCTAAAACAGAAACAAAAATTAAAGTTTTTTTCATTATTTCACCTCCTTTTAAATTTTTATTAAACAATATAAAAGTATAAAGAATTATTCATATATATATATAACTTTCTAACCCAGTGCTCTTCTAACATCAATAACTTCAATAGAATTAACACCTTCAATTTCAGCTATTTCTTTTTCTAAATCATCAGTTCCGCCTCTAGCTTCATCAACAACAAATATAATCTTTAAAGCTTGTAATCCAAAAGCAACAGGTACAACTTCATCTTTAGTTTCGCCTTCACCAGCATAATTAACAATTGCTTCTTTAACCTTAACTTTCAACTGCTCTAAGTCCACTTCTGGAGAAATAGGCATAATTCTAATTGTAATAACAGAATTTGCCATTTTAATTAGGACCTTCAAAACCGCAATCACATTTGTATTTTGCAGCTACTTTTCTACAATGTTCACATCTAATTAATTCTTTCTTTCCACAACCAGGACACATAAATCTAACTGCCCCAGCCATACTCTCAATTTTAACTTTACAAGATGTGCATTTAAGTTCTTTTTTTACCATTTTGTTAAGAATGTGGAAAAAAATATGTTTATAAAGCTTTGGTAAAGCAAACCTCTTTATATCAAATAAAAATTTTAATGTTTTTTAATTTTTAAGAAGATCGCTTTAAAATACTTATTTTTTTATCTTTCTCCCAATTTTTGTATCTTCAGAAAATCCTTCAAAAAATAAGGCATTATTTTTTCTATCCTGCGAAATTATTGATTGAAAATTCTCAACAAATCTCTCAGGGTTACTTATATTTTTAATTTTAATAGACGTTTCATTTAAGAAAATCCTTACAGTAACATCACCATAATTTAAAAGTCTTTTAAAAAGAGGTTTATTTATGCCTACATCCGAAATAGATGAAAAACTAACTTCCCTCATGTTTTTATTAAGCAAACCAACGCTTTGTATTAATGTAGAATCAGTAATTGCCCACCAGTGCCTCATTCTATGAATTTCAGTAAATTTCACAAGGAGGATAATAAAACCAATCGAAATAACTAATGTAAAAGTTGGTATTGCTAATCCATTTATATTAAAATAAATTAAAACTCCGATAATAATTAAGATCATAAAATAAACTAAAAAATAGCTTCTTCTAGTTCTTCTCACTTTTAATAAAAAATTCTTCTTTTGCATATTGTTTCCTTGTTCCACTAATGATAAATCATCACCTATGCTTTTCCGCCTTGGGATATTCATGACCAAATCTTTTTTTATTTCTAATGCATTTAATGTGCTTTTCTTATTAAAGTTAGGGAATCTTATTTTTAAATGTTTCTATACTTATCTAGTGAAAACTATTTAATACACAGAAAACTTTCCACTCTTTTTATTCTTTCATCAATCGGAGGATGAGTTTTAGAATTATACTTTACCACCCCATTCTGATAAAACTCCTTAATTTTTCTTAAAAATTTAAGAGTATTTTCTCTCCCACAGTTAGATGCAGCAAATTTATCTGCCCTGAACTCTGTAGACCATTTTATTTTCTTAGAATCAAACCAAAGTCTTATTGAATCAAACAACCAATTAAAAAGAGAATGCTTAGCATGATAAAGTTCATGCCAAACAATAACTCTTTGTTCATTTAAATCGAACTTATCAAAAAAATAGGTTCCAACTTTGACTGTAAACCAACCACCCCAAAGAAGATTTTTATATTCAGGAGACTCATAAAATCTCAATTTAACCTTCTTGCCTTCCTTTAAATCAAAGTCTATTCTCTTATATTTATTCATCCCTAAGACCTTCTTCTCTAATCCAAAACATACATTCTGAATCTGGCAAATTAGGAGCATCTACTAACTTAGCAACCCTACAACCTTTCTTACCTTTCCTTAAATATAACCTAAAGGTTGAATTATGACCTACAATATGCCCACCAATCGCGGTAGTTGGATCACCAAAAAACATATCTGGTTTTGACATTACTTGATTAGTTACATAAACAGAAGTATTATACTGATTGGCTAATTTCATTAACTGGTGCATATGCTTATTCAATTTCTGTTGTCTATCTGCAAGTTGTCCTCTACCAGAAAAATCAGCTCTGAAATGGCCCATTAATGAATCAACTATAATCAATTTGATATCTTCCTTTTTCATTAAATCTTCCGCTTTTTCAGCTAGTAACATCTGATGATCAGAATTAAAAGCTCTTGCAACCTTAATATTAGATAATGCTTTTTCAGGATCTATTCCTACACCTTTTGCAAACTGAATAATTCTCTCTGGTCTAAATGTCCCTTCAGTATCAATAAATATAACTTTACCATTAGAACCCCCTTTCTCAACAGGCAACTGAACATTAACAGCTAAAGCATGAGCAAGTTGAGTTTTACTAGACCCAAATTCACCAAAACATTCTGTAATACAACCAGTCTCAATTCCGCCAGCCATCATCTCGTCAAAACTTTTGCTGCCAGTAGTTATCTTAACCACTTTTTCTCTCCTCTTTAATAAATCAGCTCCAGATTCAAAACCCATGTCTAATTTATCTCTAGAAACTTTTATAATCTTCCTTGAAACTGTTTCACTTAAACCAGTAATAGTACTAATCTCCTTAGGGCTGGAAACAGCAATTGACATTAAACTATCAAAACCATTATCTCTTAATTTATCGGCAGTTGTAGGCCCAACGCCAGGTAAATCTTCTATACTATTTGTACTTTCAACTATTGGTTCTTTAGTTTCTACTTCAATGATTTCTTCAATAACTTTCTCTTTTGCCATTTTCATTCATCTCCTGCATCATTAAGAAATAATTCTTCTTGTGCTTTTTGTAAAACAACAAGTGCTTTTGGTATATCTGCTTTTCGGAGATTTATAACATCATTTCTCCAAACGTCTTCTCCCTGTTTCTTCCAATTTCTAGATAAGCTAACTGTTTTAAAACTAACTTTATCTTTTCCTATTTCTTTTATATTTTCCCATATTGCAGCTTCTATGTTGGAAGCCCTAAATTTTTTAACTGGTTTATCTGCCATTTTCAATTAAATCCTCCTTATTTGAATTTGAAACTCCAATTTTATAACTCATTGATGGATGAATATAATTTTTTATAAGTTCAAATAATTTTTCTGTTTCTTTTCTACCAAAATAAAGATAAAACCAAACTTTCCCGGGATAATTTTTGGGATCTCTTGCTTTATATATTCTAGGGAAAATGCTCCATCTTTCTCCAAACCACTCTTTGATCAAATCATTTTCATTATAACTGAATCCATTTGTATATATCCTGCAAGTAGAATCTCTTTTGTGGAATGAACCATCGTCCATATACCAAATTGCTAAGCCAAATTCATTCAATTTATCCAAAATAACTAAATTAATCTCTTTCTTTCCGTTTTTGTAAAATAAATTACTATAATAATTTAAACAAGAATAAGATTTGCTTTTATAAAAAAATGTAGCTAATTTTGTTTTTCTTACATTAAAAGATAAATTCTCAAATAAACTAACCTTCCAAAGCAAATAAAGTTTCTGTTTTTTACAATGTGCCCCTTCTAACCTAGCATTTTTAGTAGTACGAGTTGTTTTACAATACAAATCTCCCAAAAGACCTCCCAAAATAAGTTGTTCTTCTTTTTCTGTTAATTTAATAGCATTTCTTTTGTCATATCTACTAACTCCAATTCTAAATGCTTTTATCCTAATCGCATTTGGAGATTTATTTAGAACTTTAGAAAGGCTATCCCCTTTATCACAATAATCTTCCTTTAAAATCTTAATTTCTTTTTCTTTCCATACCAACCACATCACCCCCCCTATTCGGTTTTTCTTTCATGGAGATAAAAGATAGTAATTGAAAGACATTTATAAAGACTTTGCCCGCACTTGTCACAGTTGTCACAGTGTAGAAAGATTTTTATATTCAAAAAATAAAATACAATATAATGAAAACCTGGCAAAAAGGTGGATTAATTGGAATTCTAGTTTTCATCGGATTATTTTTAATAGAAGGAACAATTAAAGCCATAACAAATGGCGGAAAATGTATTATTGTTTGTCCTGCAGGTGGAGGAGCTTGTGCGCAAAGCTTCAGTCATTGTTTCACCTCAAGCATAAGTTATAATTTCTTCCATGCTACATTATTTCAATTCTTCGCAGGAATGCACGTTTCCCAAATTCTTTTGAATAACTTATTTAGGGGTTTCGCAGGATTAATAGTCACCATTGTATGTTATTTCTTAATTGGAGTATTAACAGCAATCATTGTTAAAAAGATAAAATCGCGATAATTACCAAAATAACAAAAAACAAAACATGTTCTAAAAAACTTCCAGTTTTAATAAATCCTTTAATCTTAAACTTAGCAGGATAAAACCACCTAATTCCAGCAAAATTAAAACTATCAATCACTAAATGACTCAAATATCCAACAAAAAAAGCCAAAGCTAACTCAAAAGAATACAAATATATTAAAAAACTTAAACCTGCAGCAAAAAACAAACTATGAAATAATTTCCTATGCCCAAAAAGAACATTAAAAAACCAACTCAAAGGCTTAACCTTCCTACCTAATTTGCTTTTAGTTGTATCAATATCAGGAACTAAAGAAGCAAATACACAAACTAAAACCATAATCAAATTAAACTTTAATAAAATTGCAACTAACAATCCAAAAACAGCATGAGTATACCATCTCATTGTAATTCTTTCAAAATTTCTTCAGGGGTAATCTCCCTAACATCTCTTGCCATAAACTCAAGTCTATCAAACATTTGATTTTTAGAAACTCTACCAGCAATCACTAATTGCTTACCTAAAAGCCCATTTTTAATTTCCTCAAATTTACTTAAATCATCTTTTAAAACTAACACCTCTTTTTCTCCCAGACCTAAAACTTTTTCAACAACATCTCTAAAGAATACTATTCTAATATTCCCAAACCCATCATCAAAAAATACATTCAATATAGGGATCTGCGTTGCAACAACATTTTCATGCTCTGCACATTTTCCTTCAACCAACTTTTTCCCACAGCTTGGACAAGCATCATAAAACCTAGGATCAAAAACCTGAACAATAGTACCAAACACTTCAGCACTTTCATTTTCTTGTAATTCACTTATTTTCTTTCTAGAATAATTAACTTGATTCTGCCTTACCACATCACCTACATTCACCCCAGCAGGATTAACTTCTATCTCAGATTTAGTACCTAAATGTAATTCCTTGTAACCATTATTATCTCTTGCATAAGCTGCTTTAATCTTCAAAATATCCCCTTCCTTAAACTTCCCTTCTTCAAGAGTTTTAATTAAAGGTTCATCCCAAATAACCATCCTGACCATTCCAGTTTCATCCCCCACATTCAAATTAGCAACTCTCCCTTTTCTTTTTCCAGTATCAAAATCTCTAATCCCAAACAAATTTAGAACTCTAACATTAACATTAACAACTGGCATTCCAGGAATAACATCTTTAATCTTAATTTCCCTATTGTTTACGCTCTCAAAAACCTTAACTCCTAATTGATTTGCAATTATGTGCGCTGCACCCTCTTTACTGACTAAATCACTTAATTGCCTTATTTTTTCAGTGACTTTAACATCAATTTCTTCCTTAGAAATATTCTTCTCTTCAACAATCTTTCTTACAATATCATCATAGCTTATCTTAAACATAATGCCGATAATCCAAACTCAAATATAAAGATTTGTATGCTAAAAGCTAACAAATTAAAGAACTTTTCCCTAATCCAGAACCAAAATCAACAGCTCCTTTTAGAGTTAAATTAGTTTCTCCAAATACATTCTCTACTTTTCCCAAATCAACATCAAAAGTAAATAATTTCCCATTATTGCTCCAATTAAAATTAGAACTTCCCCAACAACCAACATTATCTCCACAACTATCAATAACACCCTTAACCTCTAAAACTTTAAGCATTACTTGGTCTAAATCATAATCAACAATATATGTTAAAGTGGGATTAACTTCATAATCAACATGAATATTTTCTAAATCTCTTGAATAAATTAAATTATCTGATTTGCCAATTACTTTCAATCCATTTGTATCTTTTTCAAAAGTAAACTCAAAATCTCCATTTAAATTAATTTTATCTAAATCTTCAACAATAGTTTTATTTAAGTAAGAACTCAATGCTCCCTTAATTGTGTCTTCAGTTGGATAACATTCATTAACATCTCTTTTCCATAAAACATATTCATTTTCCTTGTTCTTACTTTCAAAAAATCCCCCATTCAACAAAAGTTCATTCAAAGAATCTGAAAAACCATATTCTAAAGATTTATCCATATACATTAAATCTGCTTCTACTTCATCAAAAACATTATACAATAAAATAGAACTTAATCCAGTAGCTCTTTCAATCGGAGAAGAATTAGTTAAAACCAACCAAGAAGTCCAGCCCAATATTATAATTGTCACTACCAATAATGTAAATGACCAATAATCTCCTTTTTTATTCATGGGGGGTTTGCCTCCCTAAAATGTTCATAAACGTTCTTAGCAATAATTTTCATTTCATAAAGATGATTAATTTTCCATGTACCTAATTTAAGGTGATCGGATGCTTTGGGGGATAAATAATTATAAAGATATTTCCCAGGATCATTTTTTACGTCTTCTGTTATTTTTATTTTTCCTAACCAAATATTTTCATTATAAGTAGATATTATCAAAAGTAAATAATCTTTAGGCACCCCATTTATTATGTAAAGCATATCTTCCGCTTTTACCCTATTCCTTGCTTCTTCTGTTGGGCCAGCAGGAGTATTCAAGGCAGATAACTTAGCACTTAAAGATACGTAAGTATGCTCCTGTTTCCAAGCTTCTTGCAATCCAGGATGAGTATCTGCAACTAAACCGTATGTAGCTGCAATACCTTGTACATCATCAAACCAAACCTTAGTTCCAAGAACATTATATTTATTTATTGCAACCAAATCCCCATTTTTATCTATAGTATGAACAGTCTCCAATAAATCTCCTTGCCCAATCATTTTTAAATAAGATTCAGCAAACAAAATCTCTCCGTTCTTACATTCAATACTAAACAACCATTTCAAATTATAACTAGCAGGATTAGTCAAAGACTCCGCATTCTGAGCTAAAACCATATAATTCCTAGTTTTCAAAACCAATTCCCCAATATAACTTTCATTTACACAAGCAAGTGCAACTAAATCATTCATCTCCATTTCTTTTCCATCAACAATAACTTGTTCCCATAAATAATTAGTAAAAATCAAGCTTCCATGGGTTGAATATTCTGCAATCAATTCTCTATCATGTGTAGTTCCTGTTTTAAGACTTAATTGATTAAAAATAACAAAATAAGCAAATAAAAGAAAAGTTAATACAATTATTATAAAGAAGTTCACCAAAAATTCTTCGCCTTTCTTATTCACTTTCTACCACCATTAAACTCAGATAACCTGGTTTTAATTTCCCATTTTCATTTATTAAAACATAATCTTTTCTTACCCAACAATCAAAACCAACCGGATTTTTAGTATCACATAAAGATAAAAAAGCCCTAGCCTTATCATTAGTTACAAAACTCCCATAATTTTTTCCATTTATTTCTTCTAAACTAACATTAAATCCTATTTTGTCTGGTAAAACTAAACAAGTATTAATTCTACTTAAATCAAATTTAGTCGGATCAATTATTCCTTGATAAACTCGATCATTCTCTTCAAAAGCCAAACAGTTCTCAGACCTAATCAATCTTTGACTAACAATAAAAGTTTCTTCTATAATTATATCTATATCTCTTGCAACAAATAAATTAAATATAGTTAAAATAACAGCCACAACAACTATTAATAAAAATAATCTAAAAATAAATTTAATAAACTCTCCTGGCAAATCTTCCCCTTTTTTATTCATTCTAACTAGCCTCATAAGCCGGGAAAGGTCTTAACTCCCCGCACATCTTATTCAAATCCGTTTTACTATACATACTAACTGTTGCAGCAAGTCTATCTGGAGCTTTTGCACCCCCAAAAAAGGCACCAACAATCGCTGCTCCTCCTACAACAACACCAGCTACTGCATTAACTCCAGGGATTGCAAATAAAACAGCACTTGCAGCTAATCCCCCCCCAACCATAGCTTTAGCTTTTGTTCCAGTATCCACAAAAAATGACTCAACAGCTCCGTCTTTAACTACATTAAACACAACCCAATATTCTTTATCCAATGGAAGATATGATTTATCAGCAGGATCTGGATTATATCTAGCTCCTTTAGTTCCAATTAAATATTCTGAATAAGTCTCTCCACCCAACGGGACATTATGATTATTTAAATAAGTAAATAATTCATTAACAGTAATTCCCCCAGGATAATTAACTCTTGTTTGATCACTAAAAGTAAATTGAGAACAAACATAACATTTAGATACACTATTCAATTTATAATCTGTAAGGAAATCTACTTTTCCACTTCCAAACTGCCAATAACACCAAAACATTTCATCTGCCATGTCCTTCAACATAATATCTTTTGTTTCTATATCATAATTATAATAATATGTTCCACAATTAAAATTCTCAGTAACTCCTTTTCCGCCCCTTAAAGTTTTAGATAAACCAGCTATCTTTACACTTTGCAAACAAGCTTCTCTTAATCCATATTTTCCAGTCTCCCTTAAAAAAGTAGTAGAAAAAATAATCAATATAACTCCAATTAAAATAATTCCAATTACAACTACTAAATTAGATATCCCTTTTTTACCTGAACGCACTAAAAATCCCCCCCGAAACAGCTTGCCAAATTAAAAATATTAAAAAAAATGCTAATATCCAACCCATTACTCTTATTGCACTTACTTCCATAAATTAGAATTATATTCTGTCCTATTTAAATATTTTCATCAGCATCAAAGAAAACATTATCTTGCTCAATTTGTACACTTAACTTATTGACATCTCCAAACTTAGCATCCACTATATTCATCTGCTGATTAATATCTAAAAAGCAAAAATAAGAATTTTGTTTACTTCCGTCAAACGCTTCTTGAAAAAATTTAACTTCGCATCCAGGTAATTGTTCAAAACTATAAATTCCTGCTCGGCTCTCCATATCCATTTCTACTTTTAACCCATTATTAACTATCATAGCAGAACTTTCTAACATTCCAAAATCCTTAGCTAAAAACTCTCTTTCAAAAGATTCATTTCCAATATTAGATTTCATAAAAATAGCCAAGCTTCCCATTACAATAACCACTATCCCAATATAATACAATTGCAAAACCATTTTTTGACTCATTCCCATTTTAAACCATTATATTTTCTGAATTATAAACAATTTGTTTTCCATTAGGATTATAAACCCAAACATTAAATAAATTAGCACCATCTGCACTATCCGGTAAACTCAAACCATTTGCTATCTCTCCTAATCCAGCATAAATATCTATTTGACATCTATTATCAATTGTATAAGAACCAGTATCTTCTGCAACATACCATCCAGTCCATTCTCCTTTATCATATCCGCTTTTTGGTTCAATATAAACATATGAACCTAAAGGAATATAACATTCTGTCCCTTCTTTAATATTTACTGCAATAGTTTTAAACGCTCTTGGACCAGTATTAACTGTAGTTTTTCCTAACATATCTGAAGGTGGATCATTACATCCAGTTGAATCGTGTTTAATACATTTGTAAGTATAAGTTATAAAATTATTATCAACTCCTGAACCTTGACATTTAACAGCTTCATAAAATCCTTTTGGATATTTTACGCATGCTGCGATACCTCCCAGATTCTCTTCATTAGTTGTGGTCCATGAATTGTAATCTCCTTGATAAGCTGTAACATAATGACTCAACATTAAATTTAAAGAAGACTCTGCTAATGGTTTAGACTGCCTAAAAAATTCAGATTTTGGCCAACTTTGGGGATTATTTGCCTGAATAATACTTCCATCGACCCTAATTGAATCAACTTCTATATCCAAATAAGCTAAAGAATCTGCAGGAGAACTAGGAAAACTATAAGTTCTACTAGATGGAGCTATGCCCCCGATTAACAAAGATGGGTTAATATTATATTTAGCAAGAATTTCCATTCTTTTACTTGGATCAGCTTTTGCAATATCGATATCTTGTTGTGTAATTCCTAAAGCTTCAAAATTAATTTGAATAAACTCCTCGGTTTGCCCTTCTATAAACGCTTGCCCAGGAACTTGACCTGGTGTCTGGAAAACAGTTAAATCATCATACAAATTATCTTTTGAAATATAAATTATCTTACTAAAATAATTAATATAATAAGGTGCTTTTCTATTGGAATATATTTCAACTGGTTTTCCAAGATTATAATCCGGAACGCCACCTGAATTAATAAAAACTTCATCCCTTGTTGCTTCTTCATTTTCAAAAACATGACAATAAGAATATTTTTCGCAACTAGAACTAGTTTTTAACAAAGGCATAAATCCTAAAACCTTAATTTGTTTTTTTTCTGCAGCACAAACACACAAACAAGTTTGCCCTTCACATTCAAAAGGCCTAGTTGCTCCGTGATTTTTATCTGCATCAAAACCAATTAAAGAACAACCACTATTAATATGGAATAATCTAACCCCATAATTCACTTCTCCTGCTTTTATAGAGTCTACTATTTCCTGCATTTCATCCACAATATAATCTGTGCCCTCACATTCCCCATCTAATCCGAAAATAGATTTAAACAATTGCGTGGCCAGATCTCCAACACCAAAAATTAAAATAATTGCAATAACTACATAGATTAATGCTTTAACACCCATGCTTAATGAACCTTTTTTCATCTTTTTGGAAAGGTAGATACAGTATCATTAGCTAAATGAAGTGTATCCTTAAAAAAACTTAAGGCTTTACTTAAACTGCCCATTACACTTTCTCTAAAAATAATCAAAATAACTAATAAAACTAAAATAGCTAAAATCATTATAACAACTGTAGACATCTGGATATCTCCTTTTTTCATAAACAGAAATTACTTTTATAATTATATAAAGGTTTTGTTAGAATAGCTCTGGTGCAACCCTATAATTTTTAAATAAAAAACCTCTAAGGTTTCTGTAAAGAAACCAAAGAGGTGAATCCAATGAATAATGAATATTCAGATTATTTAAAGTTTATTGATGATGCTTTAGAGCTTGCTAAAGCC
>JAHJUI010000024.1 GCA_018829185.1 Nanobdellota archaeon
AAACAGGAATGTTTTGTTTGAAACAAAAATATGGATCTAGTGTTAGCTCCAAATCTGCTAAAACAATCAAAGCAGATTTGTATGGCAGAATGCTCTGCCACAATTTATTTGGCGCGTTTAGAATGATTTAGGACAGCGCCTAATCGATGGAAGACCATATAAACCATGTGGTATTTGGAAAAATGGAAAAAACGGATCACCTTATTTTCTTTAATTTATAAAAAGAAATCTAATAACCATAAATGTTATAAAGCTTATGTCTTTTTCACGAAAAAGAAAATGAAAGTAGTTTTAATATCAACAAGTACATACCCAGCAGATCAAGGGATTAGGAGCGTTTCTAGTTTTCTAAAAAAAGCAGGTCACAATGTAAAAATTGTATTTATGACTGAAAGTGAAAATTACAAAGTAATGTATTCAAAAAAAGCATTAAATCAATTAAAGAATATTTGTAAAAATGCTGAATTAATCGGAATAAATGCTTATGCTTCAACAGCAAAAAGAGCAGTTCAAATTATAAATTACTTAAAAATATTAAATAAACCAATAGTGTGGGGGGGAATACATGCCACTATTTCGCCAGAAGACTGCATAAAACATGTAAATTTAGTCTGTGTAGGAGAAGGGGAAGAAGCTCTTTTAGAATTAGTCAATAACTTAGAAAAAAATAAACCAATAAACAAAATAAAAAATCTTTGGATAAAAGAAAATAAAAATATAATAAAAAACGAATTAAGATTTATAATAGAAGATGTAGATAAACTACCTTTTCCGGACCATGATATTGAAGATCATTATATCCACAAAAAAGGCAAAATTAGAAAATTCAGAGAAAGTGACTTAGATGGACAAGTTTTCTTCTTAACCGGCAGAGGTTGTCCTTATTCCTGTACTTATTGTAGCAACAAGCTATTCAATACATTATACGAAGGAAAAAGAAAAAGTATAGTCAGATGGCATAGCCCAGATTATATCATTTCATGTATCAAATACCTAACAAACAGATTTAAATCACTAGATTATTTTGATATTAGAGACGATACCTTTTCGTTTAGGTCTGTAGAAAATATTAAAGAATTTTGTGAAAAATATAAAAAAGAAATCGGTTTAAGATTCAAATGCTTAGGAGATCCAAGGACAGTTAGTGATGAAAAAATTAAGTTATTAATAGATGCTGGATGTACTGATATCATTATTGGAATACAAGCTGTAGAAAGGGTAAATTTTGAAATTTATGAAAGAACTCAAAAAGACGAACAAGTTTTAAAGTGTGCAAAGATTTTAAATAAGTATAAAGATAAATTAACAGTAATGTATGACATAATCACTTGTAACCCATATGAAACTCCAGAAGACACCTTAAACGCAATAAGATTACTTAAAAAAATACCAAAACCTTACTTTCTTTCAGTTAATAATTTAGTTTTTTTCACTGGATCTGATTTATATAAAAAAGCAAAAAAAGACGGAACAATAAAAATAGAAAAGGATTCTGCAGCAAATCTAAATTATTGGGATAGGTGGAAACATATTCAACTAAAAAAGAAAAATGAATATTTAGTTTTGATTTTAAATTTAATGCGGGGGGTAGTAACTAAAAAAAGATTTGGTTTAATGCCAACTAAATTAATAAATTTTTTAATAAAACCAAATATTGTTAAATTCAATTTAAAACATAAATGGCCAACTTATACAATTGGATCCCTTGTACAAATCATGGACTTATTCAGAGAGAAAATAGCTAAACCTTTTTACAGAAGCTTACCAATTCATTTCAAAGTATGGTATGATAAATCAAGATATAGAACTTAAATCCAAAAACAATTTAAAGGACCATTTTAAAAAAGAAATAAAATGAAGATAAATCTAATATTGTTGCCCTTTGAAGAAACTGTAAAATTACCTCCAATTTCTCTAGGGTACATTGGTTCTATCCTCCAACAAAAAGGACATGAAGTAAAGATAATAGATTTAAATTTAAAGGGAAAAATAAGTGAAGCCGACATTAATTTAGTTGCAACTACAAACATAGATTATTATAATTGCCCTTTATTGTGCCTTGATTCAATTGTATCTGAACTATTAAAAATAAAAAAAATAGGTAAACCTATCATAATAATTGGGCCACACAGCACCTCAACACCAGAATATTTCGAAAATTATGGAGATTACATTATAATTGGTGAACCAGAAATCACTGTAAGCGAATTAATAGAATCTCTCGATAAAAATAAAGATTTAAAAAAAGTAAAGGGGCTATATTACAAAAAGGGCAATAAATTTATAAAAAATGAAGCACGTCCCAATATTTCAGATTTAGATTCTTTACCCTTCCCTGATAGAAGTCTAATCAAAAATGAAGAATATCACAATCCAGTTTGCAAATATAATCCATTTACATTAGTGCTAGGAAGCAGGGGTTGTCCATTCCAATGTACATTCTGTTACAAAGGAGTTTATGGATCTATTTGGAGGAAAAGAAGTCCTGAAAATATTATCAAAGAATTGATAGAAATAAGAAAAAAATACAATATAAGGGAAATTTGGTTCAGAGATGATCTATTTCTGTTAGGGAAAGAAAGAATTGAAAAAATATGTGATGAAATGATAAAAAATGAATTGGACTTAAGTTGGTTTTGCCAAGCTAGAGTTAATGATTTAGATTTGGCACTTCTACAAAAAATGAAAAAAGCAGGTTGTCACACATTATCTTTTGGAATAGAATCAGGATCTCCAAAAATATTAAAAAATATTAAAAAAGGTATAACCTTAGAAAAAGTAGAAGAAGTAACTGCAAACTGTAAAAAGGCAGGCATAAGAACAAGGGGATACTTTATAATCGGTTTTCCTGGAGAAAATGATGAAACTATAAAAGAATCTTTAGAATTCGCAAAAAAATTGGATTTAGATTTTTTTATGGTAAGTATTTTAACACCTTACCCAAACACAAAGATATTTGATAATGCTTTAAAAGAAGGTATAATAAAAGAAAAAAAATGGGAAAATTCTCTAAAATATGCTGGACAGATTCACACAAAGTTTACATTTGAAGGCTTAATTAATCTTAAAAGAAAATTATATGTAAAATATTATCTTAGATCAAAATATATATTACCCAGACTTTCTCCTAAAAGAATAGACATTCTTAAACATGGTTTACTACCCTTTTTAAAACAGTTTGTAGTAAAAAAGTTTAGAGGCAAAAGAATTACTGATTGACTAATTTTTTATAAATTTCTAAATTTTTAGATGCGACAACATTCCAAGAAAAATATTTTCTTGCTGTTTTAAGGGAAGAATTTCTTAGTTTTTCTATTTTTTTAGAGTTTCCCAATAAATTATCTATTTTCTTAGCAAGGTCTTGGCTATCATCTAATTTAAAAAAAATGATTTCATTTTCTTTTTGGAACTCTTTATGTGGACCTATATCTGACAATACAAGGGCACATTTACTGGCCATTGCCTCTAAAACAGTTAAAGGCAACCCTTCAGCTGTAGAAGTTGAAATAAATACCTCGGATTGATTATAATAATTTGGTAATTCAGTTATACTCAAAGGACCAACAATATCAACATATTTTTCAATCTTTTTCTCTTTTATAAAATTTTTTATCTCTTCCAAATACTGTTCATCTTCTATCTGCCCTATAAAAATAAATTTAATTTTTTTATTTTCTTTTATTATATCTGGTATAATTTTTATTAACATGAATTGATTTTTAACTCTAGACAATCTAGCTACAGAAATTAAAGTTATTTGTTTTTTATTTTGTTTTTTTGATGGGTGGAATTTAATTAAATCTACTCCATTTTCAATTGTTACAATTTTTTCTTTTTTTAAACTAATTTTTTCTAATATACCTTCCTTCTGTGAATTACCCACACAAATAACCTTATCTGCTAATTTAAAGCAAGTTCTTTCTAAAAGGGTTTTAAAGTAAAGTTTTTTACCAAATTCTTGTTTATTAAGAACCCAAAAAGGAATATGAGAAGTATAAACTACCGGTAAATTTAATAATTTTTTAAAAAGTAAAACAAAAAAGCCAATATACTGATTTTGTACATGGATTATATCATATTTTTCTTTACTATTTAGTTTTAATAATAAGGATACTGCTTTTAATGAAAAAATCACTTTCTTAAAAAAATGTTTAGGAGTCTGGGGCATAGTAACAACTCGATAATCCAAAAATTTAGGCATTTTAACCAATTTATATTCAAAACTATTGTCTAACTCTACATCACTAAATAAATCAATAACAGTTACATCATGCCCCAACTCAGAAAGTTGTTTACTCAAATTAAAAATTACTAATTCTACGGCCCTAGAACTATCTTTCGAAACAGGTATGTTTCCCGTTCCCATTTGACAAATTTTCATAATTTTGTAAAATTAATTCGGTTTATATTACTTATGAAAAAAGAATAACCAAAAATATATAAATAAGGCCAAATTACTAAACATATGGAAAATGAGTTAGAAAAAAGGCAAGAAAAATTTAGCTCAATTTTAAAAAACAAAAAAGTTTATTTCTATTTATTCTTAGCTATCATGATTTTAGCCTTAATTATCAGATTATATTATTTTTGGCATTACAAGGCTCAACCACTTTGGTGGGATGAAGCCCAATATTTGTGGAGAGCTAGAGACATGGCTAGAGGTAATTGGTTCGTATCTGGGTGGAATTGGGATTCTTTACTTTTTGAAGGAGTTGTATCCCCGCATAAACCTTTTTTAATAATCTTTGTAGGTGCATTTTTTTACTTATTTGGCCTTAATGGAGAAATAGCAACAAAATTCTTCATGGTGCTAATATCTTTAGCTGGAATAGCATTTACATACTTAGTAGGCAAGGAAATGTATAATAAAAAAGTTGGTTTAATAGCATTTGCCCTAATGTCTACTTTTTATCTTTACAATTTTTACAGTTATAGGATAGAAACAAATGTTCTAGGGGCTGCCCTTTGGACTATCACTGTCTTTTTATTTTGGAAAGGATATATCAAAAAGCCCGATAGAAAATATATGTTACTTGCGGGAGTTTTTATGATGCTATCTGTAATGGGAAGAACTCCCATGGCCATGATGATAATCCCAATTTTATTAACATTATTATTAAAAGAAAGATTAATGTTTTTAAAAAATAAAAATTTCTGGTTTTTTGCTTTAGGAAATATGATAGTTTTAGTACCTTACATGATTTGGTCTCAGCTAACCTACGGATTACCTTTAGCACTAGCAACTGAATGGGGCTTTGCATCAGGATTAGGCAATGTTGGGGCAAATGTTAATATTTTTTATACTTACATTCAATTCTTTTTTACAACTTACTTGAACAGCCCTCTAAAAATATTGCTAATTTTACTAATAGCTGGCTTAATAATCTATATTTTTAATATCGCAATAGGTTTTGATATAATGATTAAAAAAAGAGATAAAAAATTGATCAAAACGTTATTCATGTTAACCTGGTTTATTTTCCCAATCATAGCTTTTGGATTTTGGTTAGACCAATTCGAACCAAGATTAATCATGGTAGTATTTCCTGCAGCGTTTATAATAATAGGAAACACATTAATGAAAGGCTACAATTACTTTAAAAAATACAGCAAAGCCATTTCTATAACTATTTTGTTAATAATAGTAATCTCCTCTATGGGTGTGCAGTTAAAACAAGGAGACGAGCTAATTAAATCAAAGGGAAATAGCTATTTAGAAGTAAAAGAAGCTGGTTTGTGGATAAATCAAAACTCTAATCCAGACGATGTAGTTTTCTCAAATTCAAGACCCCAAACTATGTTCTATGCTGATAGAGAAAACATAGGATTTCATAAAAAAGCTGTAAGGTACAATTCAAGTCTAGAAGGAGATGATAGATATCTTTCAGAGAAAGAATTTGAAGAAATGGCAATAGAAAAAAAGGCTAAATATCTAGTAATATCTGTATTTGAGCCTTATCCAACCTGGGCCTATAATTACGCAAAAGAAAATCCAACCAAAGTAACACCAGTTATGGGTTATTTTACAGATGAAGCAAAAACACAACCAACCTTAGTCATATATGGACTAACCTTTACTTAAGAACCAAATGTGTAGTAAAGTGACATATGTCACTAGTAGATTTACATTAAATTGAACCATCTAAATTTCTAATTAATAATAAAATGTAAAGTGTAGTTAAGCTCGTATCTGCCAGATTTTCGACTGTTAATTCCTTATTACAGAATTTA
>JAHJUI010000025.1 GCA_018829185.1 Nanobdellota archaeon
CACCTCTTTGGTTTCTTTACAGAAACCTTAGAGATTTTTTATTTAAAAATTATAGGGTTGCACCAGAGCTCTTAATAGAAAAGTTTAAATAATATCTTTTACACAAATTAAAATATGAAAAAACTATTATTGCCTTCTATAATTATTGTTTTAATAATACTTATTTTTCTAGGCTTTACTGGATTTACAGGAAAAACAATTTCAGATTCTGGGCCTGGCCAAATTGGTCCAAACCAAGAAGAACAAAATTGTATGTTTGCTTGTGTTTCAGTTGGTTGTAATGAAGGTGACACAGCCTGTATGGAAAGTCATGGGGATGAATGCATGACAGAATGCGGGGTAGTAATGCCAGACCAAACTGAAGATGAAAAATGTGTAGAAACCTGCATCCAAGAAGGTTGTGATAAATATGATTTTAATTGTCAAACTAAAAACCAAGAAAAATGTGATGAAGAATGTGGAATGATAACTGATCCCGGAGCCCAATCTAAAGAAGAACAATGTATCAGAGATTGTGTAGCAAAAGTAGATCCAACTCTCATGTGTGGAAACTCACAAGAAGGAGAAACCGGGAACGATGTATGTCAAAAATGTGCACAAGAATGTGTATATTTATACGCTGGCCCTTGTTTAAACGATGAAGAAATAACAGAAAAAGAGTCTGCTTGTGAAACTTGTGAACACTGTTATGGAGAACCCGCAATGGGAGATTCTGGAGAGGGTTATCAATGTATTATTGACATAAACTGTGAAGATGCTTCCGATGAATTTGGAGATGAACCCGGAATTGGACCAGGAATAGAAAAACTAACAAATAATGTAGTAAACTTCTTTAAAAATCTTTTTGGTATAAACGACGAATCAAAAGAAAGCAGTAGATCCTCTGAAGAACCACCGGCAGTTGAAGAAAGAATTACTGAACCGGAAGCAACTTAAGAAGAAGTTTAACCGAAAACTATAAAAACACAAAATTCTAAAATTAAAATATGCCAAAAAAGAGGGAGCAAAAAAATAGTTTCTTAGGTTTACTTTTATTTAGAATCATCCCAATAATTTTAGTTTTAATAATTTTAGTCTTAATTGTAAAATTACCACACAAAACTAATTGTGGAAATGATCTTAATTGTTTTAATCAATTAGCTTCTGAATGTAGACCCTCTAAAGTAAATGTAATTCAAGAAGAAAATACATTTGAATATGCAATAGAAGGTTTAGAAAATGATAACTGTATTCTAACCATTTCAGTAGTAGAAGTAAGTGAAGAAGCTTCTCCTGAAACAACTATTCTATTAGAAGGTAAAAGCATGGAATGTTCTGTTCCAATAGAAAACGATTTAGTTAACATACAACAAAATGGAGATATTTTATCTTATTGTACAGGCCCATTAAAAGAATCCATGTATGAATTAATTATCCAAAAAATGTATGGTGTTATAGCTCAAAATCTTGGAAGTGTTATTTCTGAAGTAAAAAATGTTTTATAAAAAAGTGTAGGCCGCCTAAGTTCGATATAAAAACCAACTACAAGCTAACCTTAACTCCTCCTCCGCTCCGCTACCCCATAAGCGCCAGCATTAAAAGTTAGTGCTGCTCCATTCCTGGCCTGACACAATTCCTGAAAACACCGACCCTACAGGACAAAGCCTCAACGTTAGAGCTAAGACCTGTAATCAGCATTATGCCTCATTTAGACTTCAGTCCACCATAAAGCCCGTTTGTGGTTCAACAGAGGGCTAACCTGCCACCTAGCCTACAGAATTTTGATAGAATTATGGTTTATAAAGCTTGCTTTTTGGCCTTTCTATAATGAAAAACAAACAAAATTCCACCAATCAAAGTTATAACAGACAAGAAAATAAACATAGGATCCATCAAAGAAATTCCATTCCCAATATAAGCTAAAGATAAACTTCCGCTAGCATGTCCCAAAATCATAAGAGGAATAAAAATTCTTGCTTTCATTGATGAAAAACCAGCAAAGTAAGACAATTCATCATCAGGAAATAAAGGCAAAAAGTACATTAAAAATAAAACAAATTTTCCTTTGTCTACAAAAGAGTCATATTTTCTTAATTTCTCTTGTTTAACTAAATGTTTTATTATTTTTCTACCAAATTTTCTACCTAACCAAAATGCAATCAAAGTTCCAATAACTCTTCCAATCCAATTATAAAGGAATCCTAACCAAGTTCCAAATAAAAATCCACCAACAATACCAACAACATAATGACTAAATGGAGTTATGACAACTTGTAATATATTAATCACAATAAAAACTAAAGGAGCCCAAACCCCAAAAGGTTCAATAAAACTTCTTATTTGTTCTTGACTAGAAAAAAATGAACTTGGAAAAACATAACCAAGAATCAATAAAATAATGGGGATTATAGCTAACAAATACCAAATTATCTTTAGTCTTTTCATAAAAGTAATCTAAAAATAGTTTACTTTAAATTAAGTTGTCACATAAAATGACAACATTTATAAAGAAAAAAATTCCAAAATATCTATGCTAAAAGAGCTACAAGACTTAGGTTTATCAAATAAGGAATCAGAAATCTACTATGAATTAGCAAAAGAAAATAAATCAACAGCCAACAGATTAGCAAAATTAACAAATACTAATAGAACTGTTACTTACAATATATTACAAAATTTAGTTAAAAAAGGTTTAATCTCTTTTTCTGTAAAGGATAAAAAAAGAACCTACAATATCTCTTCTTATGACAATTTACTAACAAAAATCAAAGAAAAAGAATTTTTAGCCAAAGAAGTTATAAAAAATCTAAAAAGGACAAAACCGATAACAAACGAAAAAAATGAGGCAGAAATCTTTGAGGGAATAGAAGGCCTAAAAACAATACACAAAGACATGTTAAAAGTTAAAGAAATAAGGATATTAAACGCTACAGGGCTAATAGAAGAAAAGTTGAACTATAGCAAGGGTTGGTTAAAAGAACTAGCTAAAAACAAAATAAAAATAATAGCCAATAAAGGTTTTAAATTTCCGGGAAAATATAAAAAAGTAAAAGTAAAATATTTAAAATCTAACAAGCTAAACTATGCTACCACTTTCATATTCAACGATACAATAATAATACAAATTATTAAAAAAGAACCATTAATTGTAAAAATTAAAAGTAAAGATTTAGCTGAAGGATATAAAATGAATTTTGATTTTTTGTGGGATAATCTATAAAGGTTACTAAATCATCCCATACTTCCCATAACCAACCTTTGAACATCAATAGTCCATTTTAAGCAAGACAAATCTCCCTGATGAATTTTCTTATTCTTCAATCCAATAAGCTTGTAAAATCTCTCAAACATCCTACAATTATCCCTTGCCAGCATAGGCAGAATAAGATCCTTTTCTTTCTTTGTAAGTGGATTGACTTTATCGTATTCTTTTATGATAAAATTAACTCTCTTGATAAAACCAGATTTATCTTTTTTGTAAGTACATTTAATCAAATGGGCGATATCTAAAATTCTTGGAGCATACAACAATCTTTCAAAATCTAAGATTCCCACAACTTGTTTCTTATCAAATAATAAATTTTCTTTATGAAAATCGTAATGTAGTGGAACCTGTTTTGTATTGAATTTTATTTTTTCCACTTTATTTAACGATTCTTCAAAAAATCTGAGATTCTCAAGCATAAGTTTATTGGCAGAGTTATTGGATTTTTGTTTTCGCATTTCTTTATATTTTTTAGAAGTTTCCTTCAAAGAGTCTACCTTTCGATTGTTTGTTATTTTAATATTTTCAACATATTTATGATAAGTTGCTAATGCCCTTGCAATACTCTTGATTATTGCATTGTCGTAATCTTTAATTAGAGAACCTTCCATATATGGATAAACCCACAAAGATGTTTTTTTTATATTTATCAAATAACCTCCTTTTTTATTTTTTAAAGGATAAGGAATTGGGTAAGGGAATTTAATTTTATGTAAATGTGATAAAACATTAAACTCTGTAAATAATCTATTTTTAGTATCTTTTTTCCTCTTAGCCCCAAAAAGTCTTACAACAAATTTTCCTTTATCCGTTTTTAATTCGTAATTATAATTCACCCAACCGCCCGCAATAGGTTTTAAGGATTTAACTTTTCCAAGATTATATTCGCTTGAAATTAATTCTGCCTGTTTTTTTGTGAGTTCCATCCTATAACCCCCTAAATAAATCTTATTCTTTTCATAAACATAAAATTAACATTAAAAACTTATAAAGCTTACTAAATCCAGCGTCTAACTCTTTTTTTATAATCAAGATATTCTTTTCCAAACTTTTTTTCGAGATTTTTCTCTTCAATCGGAATTGTAAAAATATTAGTTAAAACAATAAACAAAACTGGAAAAACAAAAGTTATTACTGAACCAAGCAAAATTGATATACCCAAAAGCATTAAACCCATGCCTAAGTAGGTTGGATTCCTTGTAACCCCAAAAGCGCCATAGGTAACTAATTTATTTGGAGTTGTGTAAGGCCTAACAGTAGTCTTTTCCTTTTTAAAGGTAAGATATACCCAAATAAAATTCAAATAAACTCCAAAGAGTATTAAAGGAATTCCTAAATAAATATAAGGAGAATAAACAAGCCTATTAATTGGAAAAAAATAATGGAAAGTCATTTCTAAAACAACAAAAACTAAAATATAATCTGGTGGTGTAAATCTTATTGATCCTTTCATAAGCATAAAATTAAAGAAAGCATTTAAAAGCTTTATGGTTGCCTCAAATATCAGAAAATATTATTGGATGTTCAGGCAATACAAAATCGGAAAGTTCCTCCATTAAAGACCTTACGAATTCTTGCCTTAAATCCTCTGTAGATAAGAAATGGTCATAAACTATGATAGGGCCAACTATTTTGCCATGATAAGCAATAATTTTTCCAGCCTCATCCAAGATTGGAGTCCAATAATCCCCGTCCAAATCAAACATTTCAAAAAAAGTAAATTCACAATAATTTATAAATCTTATGGAACTCTAGAATTCTTATGCAAACCAAAGAATTTTGTCAAATACTTGGAAAAGAAATAATAAAGAGAAAGCTAAAATCCCAAGAAGAAATTATTAAACTTAGAAACGAATTATGCAAAGTTCATAAACCAAGCAAATTTCCAAGTTTCATTCAAATTCTATTATCCTTAAATAAAACAGACAGAGAAAAACTATATCCCTTACTTTCAACAAAACCAACCAGAAGTATTTCGGGTGTTTCAGTTGTAGCAGTTATGACAAAGCCAATCAAATGCCCCCATGCAAAAAAAGGCAAGGGACCTTGCATTATGTGTCCTGGCGGGCCAGATTCAAGCTTTGGAAACGTACCTCAAAGCTATACTGGAAACGAACCAGCATCAAAAAGAGCAAAAAGAAACCTTTACAATCCTTATTTTCAAATATTCAACAGACTTCAACAATACATCCTACTAGGACATTTTCCAAGTAAAATAGAACTAATAATAATGGGTGGAACTTTTCCTAGCTTTCCGACAGCATATCAAAATAATTTCATAAAAGATTGTTTTAAAGCACTAAATGATTTTTCAAACCTTTTCTTAAAAGATAATAAAATAAATTGGAAGAAATTCATTAGCTTTTTCGAACTAAACTTTGAAAACAGAATGGATAAACAAAAAGAGATTCATAAAAAAATAAAAGAAATTTACAATAAAAGAAAAACAACTTTAGAAAAAGAACAAAAAATAAATGAAAAAACAATCTCGAGATGCATAGCATTAGCAATAGAAACAAGACCAGATTATTGCACTCAAAGACATATTAACTTAATGCTAAAACAAGGTTGTACTAGAATAGAACTTGGAGTACAATCTATTTACGATCCAGTTCTTAAAAAAATAGAACGTGGACACTCAGTAAAAGAAACAATCGAAGCAACAAAACTTCTAAAAGATTCTTGTTTGAAAGTTGGATATCATTTACTTTTGGGAGCACCAGGAAGTTCAACAAAAACAGATCTAAAAATGCTAAAAGAAATCTTCTTTAATGAAAACTTTAAACCAGATGCATTAAAATTATATCCTTGCATGGTTTTTAAAGGAACTAAACTTTACGATTTATACAAAAATAAAAAGTACAACCCATTAACAACTGAAAAAGCAGCTAAATTAATTGCAGAAGCAAAAAAATATGTTCCACCTTACTGCAGGATAATGCGTGTTCAAAGAGATATAAGCAGCTCTGTTGTAATAGCAGGAGTAAAAAGAACAAATTTAAGACAATACATTCATGAAGAACTTAAAAGGCAAGGAACAATTTGTCAGTGTATCAGATGTAAGCAAATAACTTCAAAAGACAAACTCGGAAAAATACAATTAAAAAGATTTAATTATCTAGCTTCAGAAGGAAAAGAAATCTTCCTGTACTTAACAACAAATCACAAACTAGTTGGATTCTGTAGATTAAGAGTAAATGAAAAAGATTCATTATTGTTAAGAGAACTCCATGTTTATTCAGAAAGTCTTCCATTACAAACCAAAGCTAAAGCGGGCCAATTCCAACATAGAGGCTTTGGAAAGCTATTAATGCAAGAAGCTGAAAAAATAGCAAAGGAATTCAAAAAAGATAAAATAACAGTTATTTCTGGTATTGGAGTAAAAGAATACTACAAAAACCTTGGATATAAAAAACAAGGTCCATATATGACTAAATCTAAAATCTAGAACTAATGTCCATAACCCTTTTAAAAGGAATTAAATATACATATATAGTAAAAAAATACCTCTTTCACACACCTCCCTTTTTTCTTTTTTTATTTTAACAAAACCTTTATAAATAGCTAAATTTCTTAAAAATTAATTAGGGGGACGTAAAATGCAAAGAATTGGTGGATTTAGACGAAAGACTAGAAGTAAACTTAGAAAGAACTTCAGAAACAAAGGTAAATTTAGCATAAGAAGATACTTCCAAAGTTTTGAAAAAGGCGATATTGTCTACCTAGTTGCGGAGCCAGCAGTTCAAGGCGGAATGTATTATCCAAGATTTCATGGAAAAGCAGGAAAAATAAAAGGAAAGCAAGGAAACTGTTATTTCGTTGAAATCAAAGATCAAAATAAAACAAAATCATTGTTAGTACATCCCGTACATTTAAAAAAATCTTGAAAATGGAAATAATAGAACAAAAACCAATAAATATCTCTGAATTAAAAGAGAAATTAGAAGAAATTAAGAAAAGGGACAAAGAACTAACATTCAGAGGACAAAAAGTAGATGAATATTTAAAAAAAGTTTCAAAATTCACAAAACACAAAGAACTGAAAGAAGAATTATCAAAACTTGATATTCCAAGATTAAAAGAACGTCACATAACAAAAATAATTGACATTTTACCAAAAGACATTGACAGTTTAAGAGCAATTTTGGTAGGAGAAAACTTAACATTGAAGCAAGAAGACTTAACAAAAATAGTGGACGTAGTGAAAAAATATGCTTAGAGAGATAGGAGTTAAAAATGAGAACTGCAAAAGAAGAAATCGCAATAGTACTGGACTTTTTGCCAAATGGATATCCATTCGACAAGAGACCAATGCATCAGAAGACCCCTATAGTCCAAGGAATGGGCAAAGACCATTTTATTCTATTAGAATTAGTTCCTAAAAAAGGGGAATTCTTACAACCAAACCAAGAAGTTTACATTGGAGATGGTAAAAGAGAACAAATCCACCACATAATTGGAAGAATACCAAGCTCAAGGTTAACTCAAACGGCAAAAATGAGTTTAAACGAAATTGTAAAAGAACTTGTTTTAAAGAATGAAACTCGCTTTGTAGATTTCTTTAACAAAGCAAATCCAATAAACACAAGAAGACACCAGATAGAATTACTTCCAGGAATTGGTAAAAAACACATGATTGAAATTCTAGAAGAAAGAAAAGACAAACCCTTTGAATCATTTGATGATATCAAAAATAGAATCAGATTACTTCCAGATCCAGAAAAAGTAATAATCAAACGTATTTTAATGGAGTTAGACGAAGAAGATAAACACAAAATCTTCGTTGGTAGTTAGCCAAAAGCTTTTTAAATGGCATCTTAACACAAAAATGACATAACAAAATGCAAAATAGTGACAAAACCACCAAACATATTATCAGAGTAGCCACAACTGACTTAGATGGTAGTAAGGGAATCTATATTGCTCTAAAAAAAATAAAGGGTATCAGTTTCAATTTCTCAAATGCCATATGCAATGTCTTAAAGTTAGACAAAAGTAAAAAAGCAGGAGATCTAAATCCTGAAGAAGTTAAAAAAATAGAAGATGTTATTCATAATCCTCAAAAGTACAAAATTCCAGCTTGGTTATTAAACAGAAGGAAAGATTTCGAAACAAGTGAAGATAAACACTTAGTCGTCTCAGATTTAAAATTACAAAAAGAATTTGATATTAAAAGAATGCAAAAAACTAAGTCCTACAGGGGGATAAGATTATCTCAAGGATTAACTGTAAGGGGTCAAAGAACAAGATCTCACTTCAAGAGAGGAAAAGGAAAACTAGGGGTTACCAAAAAAGCAAAGGGGGGTAAGAAGTAAAAATGGGACATCCAAAAAAAGCTAAGAAAAAGTATCAAACACCTAGCCACCCATGGCAAAAAGATAGACTTGAAGAAGAAAAAGTTTTAACAAAAGAATATGGTTTAAAAAATAAAAAAGAACTTTGGAAAACAGATTCAAATTTAAGAAAAGTTAAAAGACAAGCTAAAAAGCTTATTGCGGCTACAACAGAACAAGCACAAAAAGAAAAACAGCAATTGTTATCAAGATTATTCAAATATGGCTTAGCAAAAAAAGATTCTAAAGTCGAAGATTTATTGGAATTAACACCAAAAGATTTCTTTGGAAGAAGATTGCAAACCCTTGTCTTCAAAAAAAATCTTGCTAGAAGTACAACGCAGGCTAGACAATTTATAACCCACGGTCACATTTTTATTAACAATAAAAAGATAACTGTTCCTTCTTATTTTGTTTCTATTGATGAAGAAAATAAAATTTCTTACAATCCAACCTCATCATTATCAAAGGAAGGTCACCCTGAACATGTAACAAAAAAAGAACTTAAAAAAGAAGAAAAAGAAGTTTTAGACAAGAAGAAAAAGAAAGAAGTTAAAAAAGAAAAAAGGAAAGAAGTTAAGAAGGAAGTTAAAAAATGATACGACCTGATAGAAAATTAAGATGGGGGGTTGCACATATCTATTCTAGTTATAATAATACAATAATTCATATCACTGATATAACCGGTACAGAAACCATTGCAAAAGCATCGGGTGGAATGACCACAAAGTCTCACCGTTTAGAAAGTTCACCCACTGCAGCAATGACTGCAGCTAAAATGGCTTCACAAACTGCTAAAGAAAAAGGAATTAATGCTATCCACATAAGAATCAGAGCTCCAGGTGGGCACAATGGTCCAAACAGCACAGGCCCAGGCGCACAAGCAGCAGTTAGAGCATTAACCAGGGCCGGAATGAAGATTGGAGCAATTGAAGAAGTCACAGCCACTCCTCACGATGGTTGTAGAAAAAAAGGTGGTAAAAGAGGAAGACGTATGTAAAAATGAAAATAGAAAAAATATCAAAAAAAGACAATGAACTTGTTTTTGTTATTAAAGACATAAATCCCGTAATTGCAAATACTCTAAGAAGATCTATGATTTCAGAAGTACCCATTTTAACAATTGATGAAGTTACATTCATAAAAAATGATTCAGCACTTTTTGATGAAATACTTGCACATAGACTTGGGCTAGTTCCATTTACTACTGATCTTTCAAGTTATGATGAAAAAGACAAATGTTCTTGCAAAGATGGAGCCTGTGCTAAATGTCAATTACATGCAACATTAAAAGCAAAGGGCCCTTGCACAGTTTACGCGGGCGAGATCCAAACTCAAGATCCGAAAATCAAACCAGTATATGAAAAAATGCCTTTAGTAAAATTGCTAAAAGGACAAAATCTAGAAATTGACACAATTTTAACCTTGGGAAGGGGGAAACAGCATGCGAAATATTGTCCGGGAATAATTTATTATAGAGTTTATCCAACTATAGAAATTAAAAATGGAAAAGAAGCAGTAAAATGCATGAAAGTATGCCCAAAAGATGTTTTCACACTTGAAAAAGATGAATTAAAAGTTAAAAATCTTTTAAATTGTGACTTATGCCAAGCATGCTCAGATTGTAGTGACAAAATAAAAGTATCCGGTTCAGAAACAGATTTTATATTTAACATTGAATCTTTTGGCCAATTACCTCCAGAAGAAATCTTATCAACAGCTATTGATAAATTTGATGAAAAGCTAGATGAATTCGCATTAAAATTAAAGGATGTTGCATCTGGAAAAATAAAAAAAGCGGTAACTACAACTACAAAAAAAGTAACAAAAAAACTTAAGAAAAAATGAAAACAAATACAAACTTAATCGAACTGATAAAAGAATTGAAAACTTTATCAATAAAAAACAAAGTTGGAATTTGGAAAGCAATAGCTAAAGAACTTGAAAAATCAACTAGAAGAAAAAGGGCAGTAAATCTTTCAAAAATAGACAAAGTTGCAAATGATAAAGAAATAATTGTTGTTCCTGGAAAAGTCCTAGGAAATGGTGAATTAAAAAAAGATATAACAATTGCTGCTTATGAATTTTCAGAATCAGCAAATCAAAAAATAAAAAACAAACTTACAATCAAGGAATTAATGTCAAAAGATCCAAAAAAAATAAGGATAATTGGTTAAAATGATCATAAATGCAGAACACGAAGTAGTAGGAAGGATTGCAACTAGGGCAGCGAAAGCAGCTCTAGAAGGCGAAAAAGTAGATATCGTGAATTGTGAAAAAGCAGTCATAACTGGAAACAAAAAAGCCATTATTCAATTCTACAAAGATAAAGTAGAAAAGGGAGACCCATTACAAGGACCTTACTGGCAAAAAAGACCAGACAAATTTACAAGAAGGATAATTAGGGGTATGCTCCCATGGAAAAAATCAAGAGGTCAAGAAGCATTTAGAAAAGTAATGTGTTACATCGGAATCCCAGAAGAATTCAAAGATAAAAAAATCATATCAATTGATGCTGCAGATGTATCAAAAACCCATAATCTTAAATTTATAACTATTGGAGATTTATGTAAACAACTTAGAGGAAAATGGTAAAAACAATTAAAGGTTCAGGAAAAAGAAAAGAGGCAATAGCTAAAGCTACAATTTCAAAGGGAACTGGAAAAGTAAAAATTAATAATCAGTTGTTAGATAATTTTGGAAATGAAATAGCCGTAATGAAAATAAAAGAACCAATTATTTTAGCTAATAATCCAAAAGATATCGATATTAAAGTAAGGGTATCCGGGGGAGGATGGTCAGCTCAAGCAGATGCCGTTAGACTTGCAATAGCTCGTTGTTTAGTAGACAGCAACAAAAATTTAAAGAAAACATTTTTAGAATATGACCGAAATTTACTAGTTGCAGACACAAGATGGAAAGAAACTTGCAAACCAAACGATTCTAAAGCACGTGCGAAGCGACAGAAATCGTATCGATAAAGCGGTATCAAAAAAGATTCTTTATATATTACCCGTATAGCATATATTAAAAACAATAGACACTTGACAACCGCATACAAAGAACTTTTAAGTATTAATTACTTCTAAGATTAATGGAAAATAAGATATCGGTTCTAAATTTTATCCCAAAAGAAATCTTATGTGGGAAAAATAATAATTCATATCGGTTGGATATAAAAAACAAAACAGGTTATGTTTTATTGTCTTACATTATTAATGGATATAACAAAAGTAAAAGAAAACACAGTTTAATTCTACCAAAATATATCAATAAAAATAATGAAACTTTCGAAGTTTTGGGATTATTACAAGCAGAAATGGGAAAAACTAATAACGGTTCCTTAGCTTTTTGCAATAATGAACCAAAAATAATCAATAAAGTCCTAAAATGGTTTGAAAAAGAATTAGAATTGTCAAAAGATGATTGGAAATGGTCCATAGCAGTTAATATTAAAGAGCCAAAAGATAAAGACTATAAAAAAGAAGTAGAAAATAAATTGATTAATTATTGGTTAAATAAATCTTCACTCAAATTAGAAAAGTCCTTCCCAAAAAAAGTTTTATATAGAAATACTAAAAATATTAGATTAAAAAAGTGTTATTATGGGTGTTTAAGAATAGAATTTAAAAATAATTTATTTAGTCAAATAATAAAAAACTTTGTTAAAAAAACAGTTAACGGTATAATAAATCTCGAAGAAAAATATATCAGAAACTTTATGGTCGGAATTTTGGCAGGAGAATCTTGTGTAGAGATTAATAAAAAACATAAAACGTATAGAATTCACATAACTGCAAATGACATTAATGAAAGAAACATATATCAATCTTGTTTAAACCAATTAGGAATCAAATCTAAACAATATAATAATCACAAAGACTTAATAATTTCAAGAAGAGAAAATCTTGTAAAACTTCTAAAACAAAGACTAATGACTTTACATCTGAGGAAATATGCAAAATTTCTAAATATGATGAAACAGTATCCAAACATTAAGGAAGAAACAGGATATTTCAAGCCAAAAGGCAAAAATAGTTGGAATAGAATACCTAAAGAAAAAATAAATGATATCATTAGCTTAAAGAAAACTTATCCTAATCACACTTGTAGAAAAATAGCTCAATTAGTCAAAGTGAGTCCAATAAAAGTTAGCAGAGTTTTAAGAAATCAATAATTACAACAAAATAACAAAAATCAATAGATCACAAAGTAACTTAGTCTAAACTATTCTTTTTTAAAATAATCCTTAAATGATCTAAAAAAGCAAATAAAGCTAATAAGGTTAAAATGATTATTAAAGTAAAAAATCCTCTCCAATCAAAAAAATGTACCAAAGATAACAATTCATTGGGGGATTCTCTAAGTATGGCTGGACAACACTTGATTATTAGAAGTTCATTTAAAGATTTACCTAATGCAAAATAAAAAAAGATAACTCCCAAAAAAACAAGGGCCATATTCCTTAAAAATTTAATAAAAGTAAATAAAAGATATTTAAATATAGATTTAACTCCCTTAAGTTCTTTAATTATAATTAAACTAATGAATATAGCCAATATTGGTAGCATAAATCTAATTTTTATTCCCGAAGGGGTATAATAGCTATTAGTTACAGAAAAAATAATGTAATTTAAGAGAATTAAGTATCCTAAATAAAGAAAACTAATCGTTCCTACGAAATAATCTATAAACTTTTTCATATTCTTGTTAACCAATTTGAATTTGATAGTCAAATAACTATAAAAATTTAGTGATTTGTAGGAAATCGAAAGGTTTAAAATATGTTAATGTTTCAAATAGAATATGAAAAAAGGGGCAAATAAGCATAAAAACAATAATCCTTGGATTGTAATTGCTGTTATCGTAATAATTGCTATTATTTTTATTTTATATGCAATTAAAGATTCTCAAAAAGAAAGTCTAACCTCAGACGATTTTAAAATAGTTTCTGCTTCATGGAAAGAATCACTGGATTGGGAAAAAATGTGTTCAAAAGCTGGAACCCCAGATTGTAGCGAAGTAAATTATATTCCCCCTTGCATAGAAGATAAAAAAACACTTTCCGGAGGATATCTCTTAGATATTCAAATGAATGAAGATTATTTAAGCTGCTCAATTATTATCAATGGTTTAGATCGTGGTTGGAGGGGAATAGAAAAGAAGAACATATTGGAATTGGCAATTAATGCCGATTATACAAAAGACAACCAAATTACTTTATGTTGTAAGTCTGACACTAAAAAAGGAAAAGTTTGTAGTACTATTACTCTTAAAGCAAACTGTTAATTCGAAAATTAAACTGTATAAATAGATAAATTTTAATATTAATTTATAACTAACATATTTAATAAAGAACACACTATTTAACTTACAAACCTAAAAAATATCGAAACCTTTAAAAATAGCCAACTTTCCCAATATCCCATAGGAACTAATTAAAATGATAATACCAATAAGATGTTTCAGTTGTGGAAAACCAGTTGGACATTTATACGAAGAATATTTACAAAGAGTGGAAAACGGAGAGGACCCTAAAATAATAATGGATGAACTAGGATTAAAAAGATACTGTTGCAGAGCCCTATTTTTAGGTCACGTTGACTTACTTGAGAAAGTAGCAAGATTTAAAAAATCTTAATTCTTTTCTTTTTTAATGAGAGATAACTATTTTTTACAAAAGAGGCTAGTACAAATATGGACTGAGTTCTTTCCAGATGTACCTAAATTAAATGAAGTTTCTATAATTTTTAAAGGAAAAGCTAAATGGAAGTTTGGACACATTGAAAGTCAAGGCAAAAACACAAGAATTGTACTCAATAGACTATTCAGAAGTCAAATAGTCCCACAATACATAATAGATTTAACCATAGCACATGAACTAGTTCATTATGCACATGGATTTCATAGTCCTTTGCCAAAAAAATACAAATATCCACACCAGGGCGGAATTGTAAAAAAAGAACTTAATAAACGTGGCTTCAAAGAACTTCAAAAACTAGAACATAAATGGTTTAAAACAGAATGGACACATTTGTATGATGTTCTAAGATAATGGAATCCTAGTATACTTTTTACATTCAAAACAATAATAAATTAATTTTCCATCCCTTGTTCTAACTCTATAATTTTTACTCTTAAAATAATTATAACAATGTTTACAAAACTTTCTTTTAAATTTCTTAGGCATTCTAAGATTAAGCTTCATGGCAATCTTTCTAGCCAATTCTACATATCTATTTGCTAACTTCTGACTTTTTGTTTTTTCAGCTTCTTCAAACAACTTTTCAATTCTTTTCTTAGCAATTTCTTTCTGTTCTTCTTTATTTTTCATACTAAAATTATGGTTTCCATTATTTATAATTGTTTGTAGGAGTATTTTTCAGTAGTAACATACCGAAAGATTTATAAAGGGTTGATTTATAAAAAAGATAAAATGAGATTAAAAAGCTTAGTCGGAGCTAGCTTAGCATTATTATTAGCTACAGCCCCAATACCTATAGAACAAATTACTCCTTCCCTTAATGATTCTAAATTAGAATATGCAAAAGTTGAGGAACAAATAAATTTAGCAAAAAGATTAGCAGAAGAAGAAATAAAATTAGCACAAAGAGAAGCAAAAATCTGTTGGTTTCATTTCGGATTAAGAAGTAGTGAAACCGGTTACCTTGAAGCAAAATATGGAAAACCATTCTATGGAAGAAATATTACCAATAAAAGAGATTCTAAAGGAAATCCTATTGGGTCTAGGTGTTGGGGCCCAGATCAAATACATCCTATCACTGTAAAACAACTAAAAAATGAAGATCGTATTTCTCAAGAAGATTTTGACTTAGCAATGGAAGAAGTTTATAATAAAATGAAAAAAAGCCATCCAGAATATATAGTTCCCGGAAATGTAATAGAAAACCCTTCTCAAGAACTTATAGATGCTTTCAACAGAATAGGATTTGCTACTTGTGGATATGTATTAGATAGAACTGGAAACGAAGATTTTAGACTTGCAGCAAATATATACCGTTGGGGGGAACAAAGAGTAAAAAATCGTGACGCAGCTTTAAAACGAGGAGAATCTGTTAAAATGGATCATCGGTATTTTAACAAACTTGAAGAATCATTAGGTGAACATTTCTTTCAAACTTAGAATTATAAAGGTGGACAACTTTCCAAGGTTCCCGCAACAGAGTGCAGTACAACTCAGAACGTAGGCCTGCTTAACTACCGTGTTCGGGATGAGAACGGGTGGAACCAAGCCACTATGGTCGTCCAAAATTTAGAGAAAATTAGGTGTTTATAAAGATTACTATTTGGCTTGTATAACAATATCAGCACATCTTGTAATTTGTCTGTTTAGTATCATAAAATCACAAAGATTATGCTTCCCAAGGCCTTCTGCTAATTTATCTCTTCTAAACCTTACTTTATCAAAATCATAATCCATTAATCTAGGCTGTGGTTCTTCCTTACCAATTAATTCTTCTCCATTACTCCTTGAATAAGAATAATAACAATATCTCTTTTCATCAGGATCAAATGTTACAATAACTCTATGTGGTTTTTCTCTAGAAATTACTTTTAACACATCTTCTAAAACCTTTTCATCATTGGGTCTTAAGTAATGATCCGGTTCTTTTTTTCCAGATTTCATAATATTAAACTAATTTTACCCCTTATAAATCTTTCCGTTTACACTACTTAAAAGTCATAACAACTTCAAATCCCCTGTAACTTTATCAAGGATTTCATCTTCATCAGGACCAATCCCAATACAAGTAATACTTCCTTTCTCAATCTGGGTTCTACCTGCATCTTTAATCAAAGCAAACTTCAACTTATTTTTTTTAGCAATTTCTTTTATATCAAATAATTCTTGTAAACTATTAACTTTCAAAACAACTTTCTTCATTCCTTCTTCACGCCATTTATCGGCTTTTTTCTTATCAGATAATGCAAAAGCTTCCACACTAGCATGACTAACCTGCGCAGAAATCTTGCCCTTGCCCATTTTCAAATCAGTCCTAACAATTATCACTTGTTTCATTTCTTGAATTTATGTTTCATTTCTTTTAATAATTTCTTCATAGCTTTATGAATTACTACTTTAAAATCCCAACCCATAACTTCAGTTTCAAACATCAGCTTAGGAACTTTAATTTTAGAAATCAAACAATATCTTTTTCTTTTCCCTTCTCTGTCATATTCTTTTATATGAACCTCAAGGATATATTTTTTCAAAAAAAGATCAATTTTATCACAATATTCTCCAAGAAGCCTAGTCAAAATTTCTTTCTCTTCATCTGTTAACAAATTTCCCTTAATTATTTTATAGTTTACCATAATCTTTTCTTAATCAATGGACTTTTAAAGTTTATCTTTTCCAAGTATATATTAACTTTCTTATGTTACCTTAAATCTATAATAAATTCCTTGATTGATATCTGTTGACAAAAATATAAAAACTTGCCGATTTGCAGGAAGCGAAAGGTTTAAAAGATTTTCCGGCTTCCCCTTTCTTAATTTTATGGGGGTATTAAAATGGCTGAAACTAAAAGATTATCATTAAGTGGTTTTTTTGGATTATTATCTGCGGGTGCGGGGGTAGGTGGATTAACAGCAATAATAGAGAATTTGGGAGAGAGAGCAGTTGTAATGAATACTTATTTAGCAAACGTACAAGAAATAAATCATGAAACCATTCAAGCTGGATTAGAATTAGCAAATAGTGTGGGTTATACCGGTGCAGCCATAGGAATAGTGGTCTGTGGTATTGCTGGAGTAGCTGCGGCTTACTCTAATTATTTGGCAAACAATGAAAATATTTTCAATTAATTTCTTTTTTATTTCTTTATAAAAAAACAACTTTTTTAATCAAATTTTTTCTTTTCCAAGTATATATATTTCACTACTTCTTTTCTTAGTAGCCTTTGGCCTATAAATCTTAACACTCCTAAACTCCTTTTTAACTCGTCCTAAAACCTCTTCTGTTTCTTCACTTTCAAACATTTTAACTAAGAAATTACCGCCTTTCTTCAAAAGTTTCTCTGCTATATCTAAAGCTCTCATAACCAATCTAAAACTTCCCCCTTCATCTAATTCCTTTATTCCAGAAGTCATAGGAGCCATATCACTTACAATAACATCAAATTTCCCTTTAACTTTATCAAATATCTCATCTTTAAAAACATCACAAACAATTGGCTTTCCAAAATTTAATTTTTTCTTATCAACACTAACAACTTCACTTGCTTTCTCTAAACAGTATTGTGTCCAGCTGCCTGGCCAAGCACCTAAATCAAGAACCCTATCCCCTTTTTCAATCAATTTAAACCTATTATTGATTTCTTTTAATTTGTAAACAGATCTTGCTTTATAACCTTCTCTTTCAGCCCTAAGTGTAAATTTATCTTTCATTTCATATGAAACTCAACAACATCATCTTCTTGCAATTTATGCGCTAAACCCACTTCCTGACCCCCAAACTTAGCACTCGGGCCCCAAATTCTTGCGAACTTAAATCTCTTAAGAAAATCTTTATGTACTTTAAGTGTTAAATCTTTAACAGTATCTCCTTTATCTAATGCAACAGGCGGAAACTCTTTCTTCTTGCCTGGTTGTTTTGTATAAACATAAATTAAACCTAGCATTGACCACATTTTTTTCTTAATATCTTCTAAATCAGAATGCATAAAATCCAAAGTATAATAATTTTTAACTGGCTCTGAAGAATTAAAAACAATTAATCCCTTAAAATAAATATCTGCTTCTTGTAATTCCCTCTTCAGAAATTCCAAATCTTCTTCCCCTTTAACAATAAGTACTATCAAATCTGCCATCCTAACAACTCCAAAAAAAGCAGGTCCTTTCTCACTATCAATAAAATCTTCAGTGACTGCAGGAATCTCTATCAACTGAACTTTAATTCCATGATAATCCATTACTCCAAATTCTGGCTTCTTAGTTGTAAATTCATAAGCTTCTTCTTTCAAATGAGCATTTGTTAATTGATTAATAAACAAACTTTTTCCAGAATTTGTTTTCCCAATCAAAACAATCTGAGCAGCCCCTTCTCTTTTAACAGTTACTCCTGCTCTTCCCCTCGCATTTTTTATTTCCTTGTCTTGAGTATATTTCAATCTAGCTAAACGTTTCTTAATATTAGACCTCATATTCTCAGCTCCCTTATGAGAAGGAGCAGTAGCTAACATTTTTTTCAAAGCTTTAATTTTCTGTTCTTTAGTTTTAGATTCGTAATATTCCCGTTCAGCTTTCTGATATGCTGGTGTTACGTTAGTTGGCATGTAATTAATAGAAAAACAACAATATAAAAACCTTTTTAAACAAATTAAAAACCTCAATTTATTATGCAGGGGTGCCGGAGTGGTCAAACGGGATGGGCTCAAAACCCATTGGCTTAGTGCCTACGCAGGTTCGAACCCTGTCCTCTGCACTTAAAAAAATGATAAAAAAACCAAATGTAAATGTAGACATCCTTATAGTTAAAGATAAAAAAATATTACTTGGGTTGTTAACAGAAAAGTGGAAATATGAAGGAAAACAAGTATGGGGCGTTCCAGGTAGAGACATTAGATTCGGAGAAAAAATCTCGGAAACAGTTAAAAGAAACATAAAAGAGGAATTTGGATGTGAAATTAGCAGATTAGAAATAATAAGTATTAACGCTAACTATGCCCTAGGAAACCATTATATTGGAATCGGAGTAATCGTAGAAATAACTGGAGAACTAAAAACACTTATTCCAGAAGATTGGGAAAAATGGGAGTGGTTTTCAGAAGAACAAATTCCTAAAAATTTATTTCCTCCTGCAAAAAACGTTATAGATTGTTACCTAAATAAAAAAATCAATATATCGGACTAAAATGATAAAAAAAATATTACTTTGGAGAGATAAGAAATTTTACTGGAAAGAAAAAGATTTACATACTTCTTACGGTTTATTTAAAGAAAAAGATTTAGAAGATGCAAAACCTGGCTCAACCGTAAAATCAAATACTGATTATGAACTTAAAATCCTTCCAGCAACATTTTTAGATAAAATTGAAAAGTTAAAAAAAGGTCCACAATCAATTCCATTAAAGGATATTGGAACAATAATCACATATTCTGGATTAACAAAAGATTCAACAGTAGTTGATGCAGGAACTGGCTCTGGGATTTTAGCTTGCTTATTAGCCAATTTTGCAAAACAAGTAACAACTTATGAAATAAGGGAAGATTTTGTAAAAATTGCAAATAAAAATATAGAAGCATTAAATCTAAAAAACATAGAAGTAAAAAATAAAAATATAACTACAGGAATAGATGAAAAAGATGTAGATCTAATCACCTTAGATATGGGTTCTCCTTGGGAAGCAATTCCAGAAGTAGAAAAAGCATTAAAACCAGGAGCAATATTAGTTTCCTACTCCCCTTCAACCCCTCAAGTCACTGACCTGATAACTGCATTAGACCCAAAAAAATTTAAGGTATTAAAAGTAATTGAAGTAATTGAAAGAGAATGGGAATTTAATGAAAGAAGAATTCATCCAAAATATCAAATGTTAGGTCACTCTGGTTTCTTAGTTTTTGTAAGAAAAATATAAAAACCTTTTTAAACAAGAAGCAATAAATCAAAACCATGAAAAAATACCTAATAGATACTTCTGCTATAATCGAAAAAGTACCTTCTAAATTAATAAAAGAAAAGAAACTATCTGGAGAAATAATAATCACAAATGCCTCTATGTCTGAATTAGAAAATCAAGCAAATAGAAGACAAGAAATAGGTTTTATTGGTTTAGAAGAAATACAAAACCTTCAAAAAATAAAATCTAAAACAATACAATTAAGATTTGTAGGTGAAAGACCAACTCCAAATCAAATTAAATTTGCAAAAGCAGGAGAAATAGATGCTATAATAAGAGAACATGCAGTAAAAGAAGAAGCAACTTTAATTACTGCAGATAGAGTACAAGCAGAATCTGCTAAAGCATTTAATTTAAATGTTATTTTCATAGAACCAAAACCATTCAAAGAAAAACTAAAGATTGAAAAATTCTTCGATACAAAAACCATGTCTGTCCATTTAAAAGAAAATTGCCATCCCATGGCTAAAAAAGGTTCACCAGGAAACTGGAACCTAACAACAATATCAAAAAAGAAATTAAATTATAAAATTCTAAGAGAATATGCAAAAGAAATAGTAGAAAAAGCAAACATTGACTCAAAATCTTTTGTAGAAATATCAAGATCCGGTTCAACAATAATTCAATACAGAAATTACAGAATTGTCATTGTAAGACCTCCAGTATCTGATGGTATAGAAATAACAGCAGTAAGACCAATTAAGAAATTAGATTTAAATCAATATAAAATTCCAGAAGAAATTCTTGAAAGAATAAAAACAAAGGCTCGAGGAATGATTATCTCTGGAGAAACTGGTTCAGGAAAATCAACATTCGCCCAAGCATTAGGGGAATTCTATTCAAAAGATAAAAAGATAGTCAAAACAGTAGAATCCCCAAGAGATTTACAATTGTCCCCTGAAATAACTCAATACTCCAAATCTTTCACATCTAGCGAAGAAATGCATGACATCTTATTCCTTTCAAGGCCAGATAACATAATTTTCGACGAAATAAGAGACACTCCAGATTTTAAACTCTACACCGACTTAAGATTAGCAGGTTCAAACTGTATTGGGGTTTTACACTCAGCATCTGCAATTGATGCCATACAAAGATTCATACCAAGGATGGAAACTGGAATGATCCCTTCTGTTTTAGACACAATTATTTTCATAGATTCAGGAAATATAGGAAATGTTTTAACTCTAAAAATGACAGTAAAAGTTCCTTCTGGAATGATAGAAGCAGATTTAGCTAGGCCCGTAATAGAAGTTACTGATTTTGAAACAAAAAAATTAGAATATGAAATTTATAGTTATGGTGAAGAAACAGTAATAGTTCCTGTTGAACAACAAACAAAATCAAAACCATCTAATGCCTTAGCAGAAAAACACCTAGAAAATGAAATGTTGAATTATGTTTCAGAAATAAAAGCAGAAATAATTTCTCCAACCAAGGCTATTGTATATATTCCAGAAAACGAAATATCTAGGATTATTGGTACTGGGGGAAAAAGAATAGAATCTATAGAGAAAAAAATAGGAATAAAACTAGATGTTCGCCCATTGGTAAGAGAAAAAGAAACTATTCATTATAACACTTCAGAATCTAAAAAACATTTAATATTTCAAGTAGATAAAAACTATAACAAAACTTCAATTGGATTATATTTAGAAGATAAATTCATTTGTTATGCAATTGCTGGAATAAAGGGAGAAATCAGATTTAACAAAAAATCTGAATTAGGTAGAATTCTTTTAGATGGGTTAAATACTAATAAAAAATTAGAATTAAAGGTTTAGAATTTTTTTAATCTCCTGTGTATCTACTCTTACTTTAGGTTCTACATTTAACTAAACATCAAAAATATCTTTAAATTCTTCTTTACTCATAATTTCGTTATAAACAATATCATTAACAACAACTCCAAAAATCCCTACATCATATTTCTTCTTCAAACTTTGAATAGCTTCATTATCAGAATGATAATCAAAAGCATAAACATAAATATCTCCATATTTATCTTTAAAATACTTCAATAAAAACCCCTGATCTTGACACAAATCACACTCCTCATAAAAATACAAAACCAAATCATAATCTCTACCACATTCTTCTTTAATAGATTTCATAAACAAATAATGTTTTATCTGCAATAAAGAATAATATTCACGAAGACGTTTAACTTCTTCATTTCCACGACCACGTTGGGTTTCCATAAAGCTTAACTTCCTACCTAAATCAGAAATCTCTTCATTAATTTCATTACCAATCTCAACATCACAAGGATCTTCTAAAAGCAATAAATATCCCAAATTATTAGCATTAACATCAGTTATAAGGTCATATTGCATTTCATCAATATCATAAACTTTTAAGACAGATAAAAAACTACCAAAGCTAATTGCTATAATAAACAAAAAAGTACTAATTATAAATGCTAACAAAAGTCTGTTCATAGTTTTTTTACACCCCATCTTATTTTTATATTAAACAGTTTATAAAACAAAGACAAAATCCACCAAAATGCAAATAAATAAGAGTAAAACACAATAAACAATGGATAAGCAATAACAGATTTCTCTTCATGATCTGAATATTTATTTCCAATATACAACATACCAAAAAATATTATCGTACTACAAATTGACAAAAAGAATACTGGACCTAAATAAAGGTAAAACAAATCAAATCTAAAAGATTTAAAAAGTGGAACCAAATCAAACCCAATAATAAAATAATTTCTAATAACATCTACAAGAAACTCTATTATCTTAAAAATAGAGTAAAAAAAGAAAAACAAAGTCAATCCTACTGATAAAAAAGAACTAGGTAAAACCAACAAACCCAAAATCTTATACTTTAAACTAAACAATTTTTTATATTTTATACAATTTTTCATAAAACCAACATACCATCTTATTCTTTGTGATAATAATGGTCCAAACTTCTTAGGACATTTTGTATAAACTTTTGCATCAATAGCATTTTCTATTCTATAATGGTTTAACTGAATCCGCATAGCCATCTCTGTATCTTCAGTTAGGTTATTTGTATCAAATTCACCATGCTTATCAAAAAACCATTTTCTATAGATTGAGAATGGTCCAGGAACAACATGAATACTATCTAAAAAAGCAAAAACTTTTCTTAAGAAAACACCAAAAATATATTCTACATATTGGATTTTTTGTAAAAAAGTACCTGGCTCTTCGATTTTCATTCCAGGAGTTACAGCTATTACTTTTTCATCATCAAAATAAGCTAAACTTTTCTTTAAAGCGCCTTTATCCACAATTGAATCTGCATCTAAAACTCCAAAAAATTCTGTTTTACATTTAGCAATTGCTAGATTTACAGACTCTGCCTTACCAGGGTTTTTTGTTTTATTAATAAGTTCTACTTTATCTTTATATTTCTGAATTACTTCCCAAGTTTTATCTGTACTACAATCATTAACAACAATTATTTTTAGTTTATTTTTTGGATAATCTAAATTCAATAAAGAATCTATTGTTCTTTCGATAGTACTTTCTTCATTATGAGCAGGAACACAAATTGTAACACTGGATATTCTTTTAATTCCAAAGATTTCTTCTTAATTGGTCGTTTCTTCTCAAAAAATGTTAATAAAAAATATGCTGCAAAAAATAGCCCTATATATGTCAAAATATACACGACTATTAAATGAAAAGTTAGTATCATTTTCCCCAAAAACAGGAATTTAAATTAGTTTAAAACGTTTCCTATTATAGAAAACTATTTGTCTCAGAATCTGGTGGTGTTGTTAGAGTTTTCAAAAGTGGAAGAATTGTTATGAGGGTTTGAATATTACAAAAATAATCTTACTGTTCATTAGTAATGCATAATTCTGTTCATTGACAATAGAAACATTTATATATTAGTAATATACACTAAATTTATATGATTTTAAAAAATACATTAAAAAAAATAGTTAAATCTCAAAAAACTGAACTTTCTTTAGATTATGGTATAAAAAGAGAACTACTTAACAAAATAGACACAAAAATACCTCATGCTATAATATTAGCGGGTATAAGAAGATGTGGAAAAAGTACGTTACTTAAACAATTAATGAAAAAAACTAATAAATGTTATTATTTCAATTTTGAAGATCCCAGAGCGTTAAAATTTGAAGTTAATGATTTTGAAAAACTTGATGAAGTTTTTAAAGAAGAAAATAAGGGTTGTAATCATTACTTTTTTGATGAAATTCAAAATATTAGCAACTGGGAAATTTTTGTAAGGCATATGCTCGATAAAAAAAGGAAATTCGTGATTACTGGATCAAACGCCTCATTATTAAGCAGAGAACTTGGGACTAAATTAACAGGGAGGCATCTTAGATATGAATTGTTCCCATTTTCTTATAAAGAAATGTTAAAATTAGTAAAAAAAGAACCCGGAATAAAATCTTTTGAAACATATCTTAATGAAGGTGGCTTTCCAGAATATTTAAGATACAAAAAAATAGAAATTCTCCAAGAATTATTTAATAATATAATTGAAAGGGACATTGTTGTTAGATATAATTTAAGAGATTCTAAACTAGTAAAAGAAATAGCAATATTTTTATTGACTAATATTGGAAAAGAATTTTCTTACAATAGTCTAAAAAAAATGTTTGATTTAGGCTCAACAAATAGTATAACTTCTTATGTTTCATATTTTGAGAATAGTTATTTATTATTTACAGTTCCAAAATTTGATTATTCGTTAAAAAAACAATTAGTTAATCCAAAAAAAGTTTATTCTATTGATACAGGATTTTCTAATGCAAATTCCGCTTCTTTTTCATTAGATAAAGGAAGAGTTCTTGAAAATATTGTTTTTTTACAATTAAGGAGAAAAAATAAACAAATATATTATTTTAGGGAAGAGAAAGAATGCGATTTTGTAGTTAAAGAACGAGAAAAGATTATTGAAGCAGTTCAGGTGTGTTATAAATTAGATGAAAGCAATAAAGAAAGAGAACTTGCTGGTCTATTTGAAGCGATGAATAAATTTCATTTAAAAGAAGGACTAATTTTAACTTATGATCAAATAGATGAATTTAAGATAAAAGGCAAAAAAATAATTGTTATGCCAACTTGGAAATGGTTATTAGAATAATTCTTTTTTTGTTTCAGAATCTGGTGGAATAGTTCGTGTTTTCAAAAGTGGAAGAATTGTTATGAAAGTTTAATACAAAAAGTCATAAATCAATTACAAAATTATTGAGTAAAATAATTATCTGGCAAAAAAGTTGTAACTCTATATTCTAACATATTGCTACCATAAGGAAGAGTAGAAGGAACAGTTTGCCCCAGAGGAGATCCTGTAACAGGTCTACCCAATGCATTCGCAGTAGCTCTCAAACTTTGTGAAGTTGCACGACAACTTGTATGAAAAAATGGTCTGCTTGCATCAGGAAACCTGCTTTTATAAAAGCCCATTACAGTATCAAAAGATATATCTGCTTCTACCGGGGGCAAACCTGTTCTTGAATCATAATCGTACATAAATTTAAGTCCTCCCCCTCCTTTCTGCCCGTGGGTTACCCCATAATCATAAGTCCTATCGGGTGCAGCTGCATTCTGAAGAGAAGGTTCATCTCTAAAAGCAGTAGCACTTCTAATTTTTCGGGCAGGTCTTGAACTTAAAATCTTTGCTTTGGGCTGTTGAGCTTCTGTAGCCACGGTAGAGCCATCTCCAACAGAAGTACTTTCACCTGCCGCAGCAGAAGGACCATAAACAGCCGCCTGAGTTTTCAATACATAAAATTGGGCTGCAGTAGCCCCAACAGAATTAAGAATATCGGCCCTATCTTCAGGAGAAGGTACATGATTCTCTGGTAAAAAACTTGTAAAAAATGCAAAAACATGATCTGGGGAAGATAATGCAGCTAAACCTCCATTCAAAACAGATCCAACAATGTTTATTCCGCTAGCAAAAAAATGTTCGGGATGAAAGGAATTAGATTGATCAGAACTTGCCCAAGAAAATTGGGGTGTAGCTCCTTCCCCCCTATCATAAGGAATCCCAACCAAATTTCCTCCCGTTATTCTTGTACCAGTAGGATCAACATATTTCATAGGATTATTAGCAGTGTAAACATACCAATTTAATCCATCTTTAACAGGATCAACTTGTGTAAACCTTCCAACATCTTGATCATAATAACGAGCACCTGAATATTGGAGTTTACTTTTCCCATCTAACTCCTTACCTGTGTATGTAAACCTAGACCCCCTATCTTGTAAAGGCTCTCCAAAAGGGAAATACTTACTTTCTTCTAAAACTTCTCCATTTTCATCCGTTACTATTCTATTACTTCCCAAATGATCAGAATGAACATACCTTACAGTTCCATTATCAATTGCCACCAAACCATTCATACCATAGACATAATGTTCTACATCACCAGCAAGTCTTTCTTTAACTTGTGTTTCTGTTAAATTTATTTCTTCTGTTTTCTGTCCAGAAATAGGATGTATCACAGCAGAATAAACTATTGGAATAAGTAATAATAAGATAACTACAAAAATCACACTCTTTTTCATATTAAATATTAAACATTAAGAATATAAAAACTTAACTATAGAAAACTATTTTAACTAAGCTCCCTCAAAAAAACACATGGATAAAATAGAAGAATCTATCGGACAGGCAGCAACGAAGATTGCAAAAGATGTAAATGCTAATTGCATAGTCTCTTTAGAACAAAAAGAAAAAGAAGAATATACTGATTCTGAGCATTTAGAAGTAAAAGTCACTATTTTTAAACGAATTAAAGAAGGAGTCTATAAAAAAATAGAATATGAAACAAAAATAAGAAAACTTGAATCTGGTTCTATCATCCCCGTTAAAGAAGTTTTAATGGAAGCTATTAACAAAAAGTACATAGAAAAAGGAGAAAGAGTAGTTTGTGTAGAAGATGAATCAATGGGAACCGGCTATAAAAGTGTTTTATTCATATTTGATGTTGACAAAATATTCTTCGACATAAGTAAAAACAAATTAGCAGAAAATATCAGTTCAAATGTAATTGAAACTGTAATAAACATAGCCTCAGAGATAGCATTAGAAGGTAGAGAAGGAAGAAAAATAGGAACTGCCTTCATAATCGGAGAACCACAAGAAATATCAAAATATTTAAGGCAATTAATAATAAACCCTTTCTCTGGTTTGTCTGAAAAAGTAAAAATAACAGACCCAGATATAAAAGAAACTATAAAAGAATTCTCACAATTAGACGGCGTTTTTGTTATTCATACAGATGGAACAATAATTTCTACAGGAGCATACATAAATATTGACGAGGGTGAAATAGATTTACCTCCTGGATTTGGAACACGTCATAGAGCATGTGCAGCATTAACAAAACAGACCAATGCTCTTGCAGTAGTTGTTTCAGAATCTGGTGGTGTTGTTCGTGTTTTTAAAAGTGGAAGAATTGTTATGAAAATTTAGAACATTAAATAAGAATTAAAATAATCATCTTGGGAAAAAAGTGGCCACATGAGCATTAGTCAGAGTTGCAGCATTACCAGAAACAGTTGCATAAGAGAATCTTCCGGTAACTCCAATCGCTAGTTTTAATCCAGAAACTTCTCCCATAACTGGGCTATTTATGGCACTAGCCATTCCAGAAAGTTTTTCAGGGCTGCCATAACAACTAGCTAAAGCAACTGGGCCTTCGCCAGAAGGAGTAACTCCTGCAGCCCACCCCTCAATTCTTGCAGCCGGAATGTTGTCATAAACAACCCCTGAAGAAGTTATAATTTTATAATTCCCAGGATTATTAGGATCTCCATGAACCCCCAAAGTGAACCTTGTTCTTTGAGCTTTATTAATTCTTGAAGCTTTATTCAAAATTCCCTGTATGTCTGTATCTGATCCTAAAAAGGCTCCATCACTAGTAATTTTTGTTTCTGCAAGAATAACATCATCTAAATAATCAGTAGACTGAATACGACTATACCAACTAACTGCAGGATATCTAGCGTTTATAACTGCATCAGAAATGCCCATGCCCAAATCTACAAGACCAATAAAAGCCATAGCAACAGTATAAATATTATGCCCAGTTTCCCTTAAGCTTGTTTTGCCCCCAAAAACTTTCATGGCCATATCATGTTCTGCAGGAGTTATTGGTCCATCATGTTGTTCAACAAAGTCATTGTAATCTTTATACCTAGTTGCAGTCACTTCTACTTCTGGCATTACATAAACAGTAGGAGTAGAAGTAGCATCAGCCCCTGCAGATTCGAATTCAGCTTCATCATCTTCATCAGCTAAACCAAGAGGATCAATCCTATTTATGGGATTACTTGCAGCATATTCATACCAATTAATTCCATCTCCAATTGGATCAACAGTAACAAAAACCCCCAAAGAAGGATCATAATACCTAGCTCCAAAATAAGTCAATCCAGATGTATCCCTTTCTTTCCCAGTAAAACCAAAAGTCTCTTCACTTTGTTCTAAATTCTCCCCATAAGGAAGAAAAGTATTTTCTTCTAACTTAGAACCAGTTTCATTAGTAACTACTCTCATACTTCCCAAATTATCTTTATGATAATAACTAAACTCATCATCCTCTTCTCTAGCAATCAATCCAGTTCCATAATAATAAGTTTTAGTTCCAGTAGAAGAAATTCTTTGTTGCTGTTCTCCTATTGTAGTTGTTTCTATACCTCTTACTGTTTCTCTAGAAGTAGGATGTAAAGTTTCAGCTTTAACAACTGGAAGAAATAATACTAAAAGAACTACAAACAACACACCTACTTTTTTTACCATTTTTCATTATACTGGATAAGCTGTTCTAAGTCCTTTAGTAGGATCTGGATCATCTTCCCAAGGAGCTAAACAACAAGCAGTAGCGCTACTACATCCCCCAACAACTTCATAAAATCCTGGTTCAATAGTGCCCCCCCCCAAAGTTTGTGTTACTCTATTACACTCATAAACATTTCCAAGATTACATGTTCCCCCAGAAGGCCAATTCATACAAGTGCCTTCAACACATTCACAACAATTTTGTTCTCCTGGATCACAACTTTGTCGGAAAACACCATCCTTATTATTTATACATACTCCACCCTTAGCATGACAAGATGCAGCTTGTGAACAATCACAACCACCAGTTCCTTGATCTCCCCCAGGCTCATTCCAAACTGAACAACTATTACAAGTAGTATAAATATTAGACTCATCAGGAATACAATATTCAGATACCTCCCCACAAAAAATACTCTCAAAAGGAATACACTCTTCTCCTGATTCTAAATTATAATCAGTAGGATCATTACACGCACTATAATCTATTGTAGTACAACCAGAACAACTAACAGTTCCACTAACAAAATTTCCAGGACAAGAAATTCCATCATTTGAATAAGGGAAATCACTACACTGACTTGTAAATCCGCCAGCACGATATATATAATAATCACAAGGCTCTGGCGATTCAATAATCATATTACCACAAACAGCACTATAAATTTCTGGTTCACAACTATCTCCAGAATAAGTTTCTGTTTCTTCTAAAATAACATTTCCACCTACATCATAAATGTAATAAGTAGCTAAACCAATTTTAGTAGAAACTTTCTTAACTCTCATTCCATTTGGATTATAAACATAGCCCTCACAATCTCCATTAGAATAATCAACCTTAGTCAACATATTAGCATAATTATAAACATAATCAACATTACTTGGTTTAACAGTAAATTCATCAACTTCATGATCCCCATTATAAAATAATAAACCAGGGGGGAATTGTGAATATGATTCCTCAGAATTATAATTATTTGAATTTATTAAAATTATTTTACCAGAATTATCTTGCTCAACAACAGAATACCAAACAAAACAATCAACAGCAGGGCAACCAACACCACTATAACTAACTCTAACTGGGTCTCCTACATCAGCATCCACTTCAAGAAGAGCATAATTATCACCCTGGTGCTGATTAGAAGATAAAAATTCAACTTCAATACCAATTTTCCCTTGCTTAGTAATCATATTTCCAGTATCAGAATAACCATAATCAAACAAACCAGCCGAAGTTAATTGATTATTAATGTTAAAATCAATATTATCCCCCCCCGTATTATAGGCGGTTGTTTTACCTCCAACAGTTTTACTTAATCTATTCCCCACTTTATCATAAACATAACCTAAATCAAACCCATACTTGCCAGAACCAGTACCAGGATCTGTAACTCCAGTCAACCTATAAATATCGTCATAATTATAAGTAGCAATTTTATTAATATCACTTTGAGTAAGAGAATTAAATTCTTCTTTTAAATTACCAACAGCATCATACTTATAAGATACTTCAAAAATATTTTCAGTGTCTTTATCAACATCAATACTTTGTAACCAATCTCGCGCTGTATAACCATACTGAGTTACAACACTGTTTCCATAAATTAAACTAGCAATAGTTCCCTCAACATTATATGCTTGAATATCTTCTATTAATTGTCCATCAACAGATACTGTTTTTAATCTTCCAATATCATCATAAGTATACTCAACTATTTTATTATCTGGATAAGTTATCTTCTTCAAACTTCCACCATCATAATATTCATAATAAGTTTTGTATAGTTTACCATCAACACTTTGAACAAACTCAATAACATTTCCGTTTTCATCATATTCATAAGACATTGTAGTATAACCACTTATTCCATCTTCACTATTACTAGTAACAGCACAAAGTTTACCTTTCCCATTACTACAATAATCATAGAAATATTCCTTAACAAGTTCAGACCCAGAACCACTATCAACAGCAATTTTAATTAATCTATTTATATCATCATAATGATACGTTACAACATTCAAACCATCATTACTGGTTTTAATATTTCCATTTAAATCATAAGTAAGAGTAACATTCCCAGCATCCGGATGAGAACTACTTTGAACTTGACCAAGAGAATTATAAACACTAGTACTCTCATGACCATTAGCGTCTATTGTTTTCTTTAAATTTCCTAATTTATCATACTCAAAATTAGTATCTTCTAAAACATCATCTATAATTTGTTCTACTCTAATTGTTCTACCATAAGCATCAGTATAACTAGTAACATATTTATTATTTTCATCAAAAACTCTGCTCCAGTCAGGGCCGTATTCTGTTCTAACAGTTTCTGTTGCTCCTGCTGCCTGAACTTCTCTTAATCTCTTTAACTCATCATACACTTTGTATTCAGTATAACTAACTCCTGTCCTTTGGGTAGGAATTTCTCTAAATTCAACAACGCCAAAAAGATTTTTAATGCGATCCCTAATCCTCCCCATTGCCCCGCCATTTTCTTCATGGAAAGGCTTACTTGTCTTATTAACTAAACCCTCTGCATTATACAAAGTTTCAATAACTATATCCATATCAGTATTTTCTGGATCCATCTGTTTAGTTTGATAGTTTCTTCCTAAATTATCATAATAATTTGTAATTGGATTTAACTCAATTCCTCCATCATCCTTAACAAAAACTTTTGCCCAAACTTCTTCATTAGGATCATTTGAAGTAGGATCATGATAAACTATCCTAGAAGAAGGATTAGAACCGTCACCTGGCAAATAAACTTCAATTAATCTACCAAGAGTATCATATTCATAAGTATAAACGTTTTCATTCTCATCAATTTGGCTTGTTAGTTTACAATTTCCATTTTCACATGTATAAACATATTCTTTCTTTAATCTTTCTCCATCAATCCAAACCCATTCTGATTTTAAAAGACTAGTACTAGTATAAGCCATACTATATTCTTTTTCATCAACTGTATCAAGATTTGTTGTAACTTTTATAACATCTCCCTTACCATTATATTGGAGATTAGTTGTCAACCATCTTTCGTTTCCAGGAGTATTATCCCAAACACTAGTACTTAATAATTGAGCTTTATTATCATATTCATCAAAAGTTGTTTGAGCTAAAATTTCTCCACCATCACTACAATCCCCACCAACAACATCACAATCTCTAACTACAGTTTGCGTAGGCAACCTAAGGAAATAATCCCACCCATTATTAATATGCATATATTCTGATTCTGTCATGACTGCATCATCAGGATTATCATCGTCATTTATAGTAAATTCTATAAGTCTACTATCATCTACATTAAAACTATTTATTTCCCCAAAATTAATAGATTTTTCAAGACCATAATAAAATCCATACTCCATCTTTTGGGCATATGTTTTTTGTTGTCCATTTTCATTAATTTCTACTATCTTTCCAGAAGGAGCAGTATTATAATAAACAAAATCAAAAAGATTTTCTCCATCAGGATAATATCCACTAAATACTCCATCTTCATTCAAACAATACTGATAATAACAAAGGGAATCTAAACACTGCAAAGAGTCTCCATATGCACACGGCTCTGACATATGTGGCCCCCAAGAAGGATCATTAATTATGACGCCCACAGATACTTTATTGGAATCATGGGTGTCCTCCTTATGTGTATAACCAGTAAGCTCTTTTTTTCTTGGATCTGACTCACATCCGCCAGTAGTTGTACAAGCATAAACTTCACTAGAAACTATTTTTCCAGAAAAAGAATTCCAAGAAGCTTCACCACTATTATGGTCTCTTAAAATATCTCCTCCATCAAAATATTCTGTAACTTGTTCAGAATATTTTTCATCTAAATGAGTAGTACCACTTTCATCAAAAGGACCAGTCATGGTAGTTCTGCTTTTAGAAAGTGGCAAATTTGGATCATAAGAACAATATCCATTAGGACCAAGATAATCATAATCATAATCATATCTTAAAACTAATGCAGAAGAATCTAATGGATTTTCTTTAACAGTATAGGAATCAACATACATTTTTTTATGCCCTTCAGAATTATCACAAGTATTAGCACCAGCCCAATCATACTTATACTCTGTTTCAACACCAAAAGGAGAAGTAATTTTTTTCAAAGCAAAGAAAGATTCTAAATCTTCCGGACCAGTAACTGGGTTAGGATAATATTCATACTGCACAGGGGGGAATAACAACCCATCTCCGCCAGGCGGATCTTTATAACAAGTAATATGATCTATCCACCCTACTTTTTCTTCATCTGGAGCCAATTCACAAGAAGAAAAAGGATCTTCCTCATTGCTAGCAGTACACCCAAAATTATATCCAGTTGTAGGATCATCACCATAACAATGTTTGGACACTGCATAATCATATCCTTTAACATTTCTGCAATAATTATCAGCTGCCTCATCTGTACATAAATAACCACATAAACCATAACAACCAGTATCAGGACAAATCATTCCATGTTCATGTTCATAATCATCAAGTGGATAAAATTCTCCTTCTTCAGCATTACTATCATCCCCAAGATTATAAAGTCCAACTTCAATCAATAAATCATCATCATCACAAGTAATACCCTCAAAAGTAGTACATTGTCCATGATAAGGATTATTCCCATCAAGCAAGTCCCCGCTATAAGTATAATCTATCTTATGTGTATTACCATCAAAGTTTTTATATGTAATATAATCTAATTTTCCATCAATAGTTTCTGAATCAGTAAATGTAAAATCAATTTTTCCAGTTAACACACCTGCAGCATTTTTAGCACTTATACTCTTAATAAAGGGGGAACCGTAAGTCCTCTGCCTAACTAAAAGGGAAGCATCATCAATACTACATACATCATCGCCATCATAGCCATAACCTCTCATATTGTAATAATCAACTATTATTTCATTTCCGTTTGGATCTTTTATTCTACTCAAATAAACACCAGGATACATAAATTGTCTATAAACTTTATTAACACTATCTAATAAACATTCTTTATTAATTGTATCACAATAATAACCATCACCCCCATTACAATCAGAAGTACTATCACAATAAGAACCTTCCATATAATCACTCCATGCACTATCATATCTCACCCAGTGGGTATAATAATAAATATTACCTGCAGTATCAACTCTAACAAAAGCATCTCCTGCATTTTCTAAACAATAGCCAACTGGAGCATCAATCGCATGATACCAATAAACTTTGCTTAAATCAGGCAATGTAAAAATATATTTCTTTCCGCCAGGATCATTCATATTCATCCTATAAAGAGTTTGTACATATAAATCATCACCAGTATAACTTCCATCAAAATCTTTACCATTATTACTCAACATAATTTGTTTACTGCCATCTGCACCTTCCAAATAAAACTTACCATCTGTATACAAACAAGCACCATAACCAGGTACACCACAACTTCCATCTGCCCCGGGATAAAGAGGATAAAATGCTGGTTCATTAATGCCTGGCTTCCAAAAAGGAACATCAATCTTACCCATATGCCATCCAGACCAACCATGACCTAATGGACCAGGTTTCAAAAGATTTTCTGCATCAGGCTCACCAGAATCAAAAGGCCTAGTAGCATGAACATTACTATTATATATCCTTGTAAAACCAGCACCCAATCCATTCGCGCCAGCAATACTTGCATCAGTAGCACTTAAAACTAAATTCCCAGAATAAGCATTTACACTCGCACCAGAACCTGCACCATAATAAGGTTGACCTGATTGAAAACCTAAGGCTTCAACACCAACACCATATTGGTAATCATCAGCAAAAACAAAACTAGAAAAAAGTAGTATTACCAAAACCCCTAAACAAAGTTTTTTTCCCATCAAGTTTATCAAACCCCAAAATATTTAAACGTTCCTATTCATAACTAACTGGTATTACTTCTGCAGTCATTTCTTCTCCTGCAACAGAATCGAAATTTACATCAATAAATTTTGAAACGTAAGGGGCAAATGGTTCTGTTTCAGCTATTTGAACTTCACCCCCCATAATAGTTCTAACAACATAACTTATTTCTTCATCCATTTGATTTTCTATTAAAAGGGTATAACAATTTTCAGTTCCATCCCCTATTTGCTCATGTTCTTCTAAGTTACAATCTCCCTTACTCTCAACTTTAAAATCAATTAGTCTAGAACTACTCTGCCATTCACCAACCGTATCTAATGTTCCTTTTGTAGATCCACTAATGCTAGAAAACATAAAAGCAGCTAATGCAATCACACAGCCAATTAAAATTACAGATACTATTAAAGGACTAATACCTTTTTTCATAATACATTCTTAAGAATTTTTTATTTATATAGTTTTCTATCAAAAATTATTTCTGTAAATAGTCAAAAAATAAGAGTTTTTAAAAGTGGGAGAATTGTTATGAAAGTTTAGATTATATTAAATTGGTTAATAACATTAAAACTTTATTAAAAAAAGGAGCATAAAGTTTTATTGTAGCCTATTCCATCCTACGGGAAATCCTGCAGAAAAAAATTCTAAATAACTTGATCTTACTAAAAAATTTGGTGTATTCTCATTTAACTGAATCTTTTCAGTAGATCCATAAAATATAGGCAAAGCGGAATTTACTTCCCCTTCATGTTGTTTAAAACATTGATAACCATGACAAGATGCTAAAACAATCACCCCCTCATCCAAATGAGATGCCACCTCTTGAACATGGCCAACAAATTCTTTAGAAGATACAATCTCCCAAGAATTTTCTGGTCCAGAAAAAATGTCATCAAAATTTACATCGCCCACCCCAGCATAATCCCCAGAACTAATACCAATCCTTCCATTTTCACCACCGTGTGCAACAAAAATAATTCCCTCAAGTACATATTTCTCGGAATACTCCTTCACAATTTCCGAGAACTCATCAGGAGCAGCTATGGCGCGGATATAATTTTTGGCATTAAGGGTTGGTGGTTTAATAGCTGGAGGCAAACTCCAACTCGGAAAAACAGCTTGGACCGGAGAATTATAAACTTCCGATTGCACTCTCGATCCTCTTTCAGGTTTACCCATAGCAAATATGACCATAACTGCTGTTTCTTTAGGCTCTTCACTATTTTCAATAACTTGGGTTACATCCCCGGGAGCATTTAAAAATTCCACCTCCCCATCATCCAAACCAACTGGGTCAATCCTATTAACAGGATTACTGGAAGTATATTGATACCAGTTTATTCCATCTCCAATTGGATCTACAGAAATAAAAACCCCTAAAAAAGGATCATAGTATCTCGCATTAAAATATTGTAAACCAGAATCATCTTGCTCTTTTCCAGTAAATCCAAAAGTCTCATCACTACTTTCTAGATTCTCACCATAAGGGAGATAAGTGGAAGAATCTATTTCATTTCCTACTGAATCAGTTACTCTCACTGTACTTCCAAGATTATCCTTATGGTAATAACTAAGTTCATCATTTTCTTCCTTAGCAACTAATCCAGTTCCATAGTAATAAGTCTTAGTTGCAGTAGAAACAATTCTCTCAGTTGGTTCAAAATCAACTTGTTGTATATTAGTTGGTTTAACTTCAACCTTACTAATCGGATGTAAAGTCTCAGCAGAAACTACAGAAACAAACAATGATAAAAGTATTACAAATAACACGCTCTTTTTCATAACTAAAATTAGAATTTCATAATATAAAAAGGTTTTTAAACAAAACAAGAACCTAAAATCTTTAAGAGCCTGTAGCCTAGTTTGGATAAGGCGTCAAAAAAGCCTAAAAACTTTTTCGCTAGAGCCTCCTAATAAAAAGGAGAAAGCTGGAAATCGTGGGTTCAAATCCCATCAGGCTCATTTAACTTTTATTTCATAAGTTTCAAGTTCCCCCAATAGAAAGATTTAAATATTATAGAGTCCTTACAACAATATGAACCCAAATGTCACATTCCAAGAATATAGAAAAAAAGCATTAACTATTAATAAAATCAATTATTGGGATTTACCAATAAACACCCGCATTACTTTATCTCAATCAATAAAAGAAGCCAAACTAAATGGAAAATCAATTACACTAAAACGATTAAATAATTTAGTTAAAAAAAATTCAAAAATAAACAATAAAATTTCTTCAATTCTATTTTTTAGGGATTCGAGAGAACTATCTTTAAATCTTCCTTTATCCCTTAATAATCTAAATTTCGTTGAATTGTATTCTTTAATGGTATCAGAAGGATCATACAAAACAGAATTTAGATTACATGTGCCTGAACCTTTTTTTCATGACATATTCGCCAAAAGTTTAAAAAATCTATTCAATAAAAAAATCGAAAAGCACATAAGAGTAAAAGAAAACAAAGGTGTATTAAGAAGCACAGCCCCGACCATAATAAGACATTTAATTCCGATTCCCAAACATATCCCAAAAATAATTTTAGATAATAAAAAATATTGCAAACGATATTTACAAATTGCATTTGAAGCAGAAGGAAGCCCAATTTTTGTCGGTTCTAAAAGATACTTAAGTTTAAAGAGAAATGTTGATGTAACGCCCATCCTAAAGAATAAAATAAATTATCCCAAAGAAAAAAGAATATATTTTGGACAATTAAAAAAAGATTATCCGAAGCTTGCTAAAAAAATAAACAATATGGCCCCAAAAACATTAGTTGGAGAACGCTTAATATTAAAAAAATATTTCAACATTGAAAGCATTCTAAAACCAGAAGCAATAAGAATCAACAAAACAAGTTACCGTGTAGGAGAAATTTCAGCTAGGTGGGCCCTTTATATTTATGCTGATTCAGTTAATAGATTCATCAATGAAATTGATTTTATCGGGAAAAGAAAAAAAAGTATTACAAAAAAAATGTCCAAAATAAAAGGATATAAAAGCCAGTATTCAACCTTAAAAATGATGAAAAAAATGGCAAAAAATGGTATTTTTAAGGTTTCTGATTTTGTTAAAGAAATGAAAAAAGAAGGCTACATTTCTCCAAGAACCTACCTTTGGAGATATGAGAAAAAAGGAAGAATCAAAAGAATTAATCGCGGGATATACAAAATTATTTCTTAACTAACTTAACTTCTTTTATTAAATATATCCCATTATTAACTTCCCATTTTTTAACTGCTTTAATAATTTTTATTTTCTTTTTAAAAAGAGGACAATCAACTACAAAAGTTTCTGCCTCACCACCTTCAAAACCCAAATGAAATTTAAATTTTTCTTTTAATTTTTTTAGTTCAAAAAATGCTTCTTCATCAATTTTCCTACCAAGCCATTTTTCAGTTAATCCATCACAAGCTACACCAACCACTATTATCTCAAAATTATTTTCAAAAAGTTCTCCCCAATACTCTTCTTCCTCTTTTTGCCATAAAGGATTAAAACATTCTAAACCTAAATCATCACAAATTTTTTTAATTCTAGAACTTTGATAAACAGATAAAATTGCCCCAGTAACAATACCTTCAATTCCAAATTTCTCTTTAGCCTCTTTAATTGCATTCTTTAAATCTTTTAATTCTTCTTCTTTAACACCTTCTGTTTCAAAAACAAGTAATGGTAACTCCATCGCATCAGCCTGAACTTTAGCTAAATGAATATTCGGTGTATGAAACATATAACTTTCTTTATTTTTAGAATCAATAGTAATTAGACAAACTACTTCTCCTTCTGCCTTATAACAAGCAAAACAAGAATCCTTTCCTCCTGAAAATAAAATGCCTAATTTCATATAAAAGTGCGCCGGCCGGGATTCGAACCCGGATCACAAGCTTTCTTCGTTTTTGATTAAACTTTTCTTAAAAGTTTACTTGGAAGGCTTGAATGTTAGCCATTGCACCACCAGCGCATAAGAAACAAGGAAAATTAGTTCTTTTTAAAACTTTTTCTTTTGTAATATATACCTATAAAAAAGATTGTCAAGATTAAACTAAATAATCCATAAAAAGGAACTTCTTTATCTAAGAAACATTGTTTAGATGATTCAGTCCATTGATTTCCAATAAAATCTGGGGGGGTAGCAGAAGTATTAAAATATTGCAAGGTAATATTATATGTTCCTATATTATCCCCATCACCATCATCAATACAGTCTGTAGCACTCCTAATCCTAATTATAATATCTGCCCCATAAGGGCTAGATCCTCCACAGATGTATCCACTCATAGCACATTCACAAAAAGGAGCTACCGTCGGAGTACTTTTATCACACCAAATGTTTGTATAACATGAATCAGGTGGACAATCTGAATTATCCCAACAAGTACTTAATGGAGCACAAATTGGATTGACTAATAATAATTGAGAAAAATTAAAACCCCCAGAAATTGTTTCATTCACTTTAAATTGATATTGCAATTGACTTCCAGAAACATCATTGCCAGGTATATAAGGAACAATCCATTCAAGATAAACCAAATTAGAAAGAGTAGTATTTATCCCAACACTTTCTATAAAATCATCTGGCCCACCATCATTTTCATAAACATTAAATTCTGCATCTAAACCATCACAATTCAATCCAGAAGCTCTCAAATAAACCAAATCAGATTCATTAACAGTTAATCCCAAGGGATTACAACCACTAGGAAAAGTTGAATTGCACCATTGGGGATCAAATAATTCACAAGGTAAACCTCCACCAGCTACATTACAATAAACCTTTATTGGATAAGATCCAACACCTGTACAATTTCCAACATGCGCATTAATTAAAGAAGAAATAGAAGCAACACAATATTCTCCAACTTGTCCATCAAAAGTTGTATCACAATTAACAACCTCATTTGTTTGATCATGTAAATAAGCAAAATCTGACTGATCTGGCCCAGCAGGACCATAAACATGTGCATTTTCCCAGTCAGTAAAACTTAAAATAACTGCTCTATTTGTATCATCAATACGATCCAGTCCCGTATGTGGACAACAAACTTCGTAGCTATAGGAAATTCCATTTGGGGGGGAAGCATGAGCATTTCCTCCATTATTTGAAACAAAAAAAACAGAAAGTTCTCCTGGTAAACAATTTAATTTTATAGAACAATCACTAGTTAAAGCTCCAGCTTGAACTAAAGAAAACATTACAAAAAAACAAATAATAAATAAAAATATTTTTTTCATTGTTCTAACTAAATGTGGAAATCACATATTCCCTCTGGGTCAGTAGTTGTCATATAAGAACACAAATAACCGCCCTTAACAAAATCTACCCAATCAGAAACTGAAACATCTCCAGCCGAAGTATGTATCTCACAATCATCAACTATCCCATCTCCATCAATATCTAATCCTAAAGTTTCATTCATAGTATGTCCAAAAACAGCAGGATTATTTGTTCCATAAGCCTTTACTAAAACAAAACCACTAACTAATAAAACCGTTGCAAGAATAATGTAAAAATGCTTCTTATCAATATTTATAACAAGTTTCATTGTTCACCTCCTTTTTATGGATTAATATGCTACATTACTAATTCTAAACTCATCTATAATACCATTAACAGCTTGGCCCCCAGTCTGACCAGTACCAATAGTCATGTATCCCGATAAACCTTCTGGCCAATTTGCCCATTCACAGTCTGGACAATTCCAATCATCTATTTCAGATACAAGTTCACCATCAACATAAAACTTAAGGAATTCCTCTTCCTTGCTCCATGTAACCTTTACATGATATGGGACATTGGGTGTCCAATTTACAACAACTGTGTTTGTTCCATAAACTATATCATTAAAAAAAGTATTTGCTTCCCAAAAAGCATATTCTCCCCCACCATGCTGTAATTTAAAATACAAGTAATCTTTATCTACTGGAATAGGTACAGAACCAAAAAACTTTCCTAGTCTTAAACCAATATCTCCTGAATAATCTTGGAAGAAAGTACGATGAATTCCATCATCTCCATTCCAACTAGGCACAAAAATGAACTCTAAAGTTCCCTCCTCAATATCTAAGTTATTATTATGGTCATAGGATAATAAATCTCCATCATTTATCCTAACCCCTACTCCTCCCCCACTATATGCTGCAAAATCAGTAATGCCATATCCAGCCCTTGGAGTTTCACCACCAGCCCCATTAAGATTATTATCAAATCTTAAAAGTAGTAACGTATCTGGAGTTTCAAATTCTGAAAATTGGCAAGCTACATTTGAACAAGCTGGATTTATCTGACTCAGTTCACAAAAATTAATTCCCACATTTCCATTTGCAGTTGAATCACAATCAATAGCAGATTGTCCCCCAAATCCAAGTAGATTATTTCTTTCTATTACATTTTCTTGAGCATCTCTTAAAAACAAACCTAAATCATTTCCCATAATATAATTATCATAAATGTGATTGTTTCTAACCTTATCAACATCCCCCCCCAATAACCCAATTGCAATAGCATTATTAATAAAATTATTATGGTATATTGAATTTATTACCCCTGGTACATTTGTTTTATATTCCTCTATATACAAACCATAAATCTCATTATCAACAAAATCATTGTTATAAATATCTGCTAAAGGAGTATTATAATTGTATTGTCCAAACATCTCAATTCCAATTTTATTTTTTTCAAATTTATTATTCTCAATAACCCACTCTATTCCTCCAGAGTTTACAATTGCTGCATCAAAACCAACAAAATGACAATTCTTAACGGTTACTCTTCTGTTTGAACCAGTTATGGCTGCCGTATCTTGTCTAAGTAAATCTTCAGATAGTTCAGGACCAATTATTTTCGAGCCCTGGCAATCTATAGTAACCCTAGGAAAACCAGGTAAATAACCTATACTTATACCATAACTTTCATACATCTCACTCCAATCAAAAATTTCATTGGGACATAAAGTTATATCCTCTATAGTGAAAACCCCCCCAGCTGTAAGTTCTTCAGGATCTACACAATCATTATGGTCTACCCCATAATCATCTATCCAAGTCCCATTTCCTTCAAATTGATCAAAAGGAGATTGACAATCTTGATCTCCAATATTTATTCCTTCATCATCTAAAACATAATCTATTTTACCATCTGCATCGTGATTATCCTTACCATCATCACAAGGATAAATATCAGATTTTTCTCTAACTTTAGGCATAAAATCTATTATGTGATTATAATATTCTATTTGACAACCAGGATCTCCTCTTTTCAAATATAAACATTCATTTTCTTCATCAGGAGGAGTAGTTGTAATTATTTCAGTAGTATCACAATAACCATCATTATCATTATCTTTCCAATCACCACATGCTGTTCCTTCACTGCCTATATCTTCATTCCATTCTCCATGTCTATCCATGCAAGATTCATCTCCTGGAATAGAACCATCAATACATTCTCCATCAATTGTGTCACAATAACCATCCAAATCATCATCTAAACCATTACCGCAATCTACAGTTTCAGAAGTATCATCTAAATCAAAACATCCACTATCTCCTGGAGTAAAAGGACCATCACAAGTAGAATCTGGAAGATCACAATCTCCATCTCCATCATTATCTAATCCATCATTACAAACAGTAGGCATACAACATATATTCACAGTATTTCCACCAGGACCAAATCTTGGGGGGGGGAGTTCAGAAACAGCTTCAATAGGACCTTTTTTTGAATAGCAAGATTTTCTATAATGATAATAATAACCATCCGGACAATATTGATCAAAATTATCAGATCCTATTGGAGCACCAACACATAATGCATCAGTACCTTCATAGGTTTTACACGTTATTGGAGAAAGCAAAGGTTCTCTTTCACTACCAATATAAGTTTCACATCCAGAAGTTAAAATTATTAAAATAATAAACAAACTAAAAAACAATATATTTAATTTTACACCCATCTTTTATCAAAAAGAATTAGAACTTAACTCTATTTAAATCTTTTTCTTTTTATATAAGTAAAATCCAATTAAAATTGATAAAACAAATATTATTCCTAAACTATCAAAGAAAGGAATATCTTGATCTAAGAAACAAGGTAAGTTTTCTTCAGTCCGTGTACTTATAACTAATTCCGTTGTTAAATTAATTGTTTCATAAACTATGTCATAAGTTCCAATATTATCCTCATCACCATCATCAATACAATTTGTTTGTATTTTTCTAGTCCCAGTTCCATCTCCGTTATCAACATATCCATCATCATCGTCATCATCGTCTTCCCCTTCATCTACAGTTGTTTGATTAACAATAATATTAAAAGATTTATCTGAAATTGTTCCAACTTCAACTTTAAAATAATATTCTGGATCTGTTCCCCCATCTGAAGTCCATATTGCTCTCCAAGACTTTTGAGCAACATTATTTGAAAAAACAGTAACCTTTTCTGTAATATGATCATCTCCAATTAAATCATCTTCATAAATGTTTAAAGTAGCTTCTTCGCCATTGCAACCATCCGAACCTTCAACAAACATATAAACTAAAGTATTATTTGCAACTTCATCTCTTCTTTCATAACAATTTGTACCTTCTTCATCTTTACACCATTCTACCCTTGTTAATTGACAAAGTTCTTCTCCAATTCCCCCACAAGCAGTTGTACAACAAACTTCTCCACTTGGACAAGTATAAGAAGTTAATTCAGAACCAAAACAATTCCCATCAACACAACAATGACCGCCATTAGCAGTACATGAATTAGATAAACAAGTTGTACTATCCTGACAAATATTTATCCCAGTACCATCAACATATAAACATTGAATCCCAACACATTCTTTATGTTCTGCATCTGCACCACAATTAATATCTTCTGAACAAGTATCTATTCCACTTCCTTCTACTTCCAAACATTGTTCTCCGACACATGCCGCATGCGTATCTGGACTACTACATTCAGAATTTCCTTCACAAACATTAGTACAACCTAGTCCTGCACAAGAAACATATAAGCATTGTAAACCAACACATTCTTTTCTTTCTCCACCACAATTTCTATCATCATCACACAAATCTGCTCCAGCACCATCTACATATAAACAATCACCAGCAGTTAAACATTCTTTATGTTGTGCAACATTCTCATTTGTAACAGTCATTATATTTGAATTTTCATTATCTAAGCCAACCACCACTTTAAATTTATAGTCTGGATTCCCATCAAGATCTGCTCCAGGGGGATCAAACCATAAAGCATTCCAAACAAATTCATATCTCCCACTAGAAGGAATAACCCCGTTATGGGGTAACATAGTTAGTATATTAGAAGGAATTTGGTCATGATTTCCTGCACGATCTTCCCAATGAGTAAATTGTATTGAATTTCCCTCGCAATTTTCAGTTTTAACAACTAAATAAACTAATGAATTATTATGTACTTCAATCAACCCCTCGGGATTATACCAATCCACAGACCAATAAGCATCTGTTATCCTACAATAATTAGAAGAAGACCTATAGATACATTCACATTTTGAATCACAATCAGCAAGACCCAATCCCCCTTGCTCAACGGGACAACTATAAGTTAATGGATTATTTACATTAAAAATAGTATATTCACATTCTTCTCCAGAATCTAATATTCCATTCCCGCAAGGAGGAAGTTGAACATTTTCTTTACAATTTCCATTTATATCAACTGTATCTGTTGGATTATTACAACATCTAAAATAACCATTTCCGCTGACATAATATTCATTAGGATCATCACCACAACATTCAGTACAATCCCCTAAAAAAGGATTACAAGTTCCAGCACTTCCCAACCCATTTCCAAATTCTCCAAAAATAAGGTGTTCCCCTTCTTGTACAAACTTATATCCACAATCATTTTTACAAACACTTTCTGAAATATCACAATCAACCCAAGCCAAATAATAATTAGGTATAGCACCCGGAACTCCATTTCCTTCAATATCTACTGGTCCCAAAAAATCATCGTGGTTAGAATGAAAATAACCTTCCCCATTAAAAACAGCTTTTTGATGATCAATCAAACAGGCTTTATCATTTATATTATCTCCAGTACATCCTCCAACCCAATCGCAAGTATCATCACTCCATATTGTAAAATAATCAAAAAATTCAGATGAATCATCCTTACAACACATTCTCTTATAAACACCTTCTTGTTCAGGTAAATCAGGGAACCTATTGCCTAAGAAACAGCTTAACCCTCCGCAAGAAGTTGCACCAACACATAAATCACAATCTCCACCAAAAAGATCTGCCCTACTTAAATCACAATCGGGAGATATAGCATTCCAAGTAATTTTTATGTAAGGCGCACCAGTACCAATATAAGAAGAACTATAAAATTCATTTGTGGGCCCTTCATCAGCCTTAATGAAACATTCTGCTACATTTCCAGGCATACAACCAGTTCTCCATGAAGAAGCTTTTGTTAACGAAAATCTAAATTGAGTAGTGGCTGCACCTTGTGTAGGACCAAATACCAAACCATTTAAAGCATCAGAAATATCAATTGGGGCTCCAGAAAAATCATACGGAAAACCAGAATATTTTTCAAGTTCATAGGAAGCACCATTTCCACTAATAGTTACTTTTTCAACATCCGGGTAACAAGAACCATAAGGAATTGAAATTCCATCATCACAATCAAAAGGAAAATACAATAAAGCTCTATCAATTCTAGATGAAAACGTTGTAGTTGTAGTACTGCTTCCCCTAGTAGCATAATGCCTATCAAATTCTAAATTAGCCCACCAAGAAACTGTGTCTTGACCATTCTCGCAAGTATAACCTCCAGGATTATTACAAGTTAAAGAAGGAATCAAACAACTGCTCCCTGTTCCGCCAGGATTCAGCCTACAATATTGGCCGCCTTCTGAAGGAACTCCATTTGGACGTGTCAAATAACTAGTATCATGAAAATAAACATAACTAACTCCAGATCCTTCTGGAACGCAATAACATATACACCCGCTAGCTCCACCATGCAATTCAGGAACATATCCTTCATGGCAATTGTTATAATCTAAAATGGGCAAATAAAGTGGAGCTGGTCCACTATGACAACCACAAGTACCTTGAGCACTAATTAAAAAACTAGAAAGAATAATTACTAAAACACTAAAAAACAATAAACTTATCCTCTTTTTTATCTTATTCACCTCAACAAAAGATATATTGTATATTATTTAAATCTTTCTTTAAATATATAATCTATTTGATTATTAGTCCAACCTTTCTGTAATAAAACTTTTCTAATTTGTTCATTCCTAAATCCTTGACCTAATGCTCTTTTAATATAAGCACTTAAATTAATTTTATCTTGTGGTGTAACAAACATTCTCTTATGGAACAATTTCATTGTTACTTTATTTGTAACTTCTCTAAAATTACCTGGTCCTTTATAGAAATTAATATACCAAACTCCAGCAACTAAAACAACAAATAAAACTATCCACCAAACCCACGGTTTTTGTTTAGTACAATCTTCTGGACAACTATCTTCATCTTCATAAATAACTTGACAAACATCATCACCGCAACAATTATTTGCAACATCACAATCTCCATTGTATGGCTCAACAGAAAATCCTTCTACATCTGTAAATACTATACTATCTACTTCTTGAACTTCAATAACACCAGGAACAAAATAAGTTACATCCCTAGTTCCATAAGCATCAAAATATAAAACAGATTGCCAAGAATCAGTACTAAAACCAGTAGAAAAAACTTCAACTTCAGAAATATTATTAGTTAATCCAATTAAATTTTCAGCCAACACATTATTAGATCCACCAGTTACACTAATATCTTTATCAATTAACAATCCTTTTTTATTTCCAACTAAATATCTTACTTCAATTAAACTAGCTTCCATATCAACATCAACATTATTCACATTAAAACCATAAACAGCTTGCCTTTTATTAGAATCATAAGCAGAACTTAAATCACAATCAATTATTTGGTCTAAATTAGTAAGTTTCATATTTTGGAATTCTAAAAAATCTAACAAAACTATATTTTTTGGAACATTTTTTTGCAAATCAAGTAAAGCATCTGCAATATCTCCATAACGAACTTCTTTCAAAGTTTGTATTGAAGAAGAATTTTGAACTCTTGTAAAATTTGCTTTCAACCCATTCAAAGTTGAATTAGCAGTAGAAAAGAAAATTGAATCATAGCCAAACAAAGTATAAATACTTTTAACATTAGCACTTGCACTGTCATAATTTTTTTTAGCATTTTTTATCAAATCTGCAGTATCACTTAACATTCTGGGTAAAAACTCCTCTAAAGAACCAACATAAATAACAATCTTAACAGGACTACTCTCTCTACTTTCATTATCAACAACAATCAAACTAACAGAATAATTCCCTTCCCTATCATAAAAGTGAGTAACTTCTTTTCCCAATCCAGTTTTATTATCCCCAAAATTCCACCTAAAACTAGTAATCGTATTATTTTCAGGAGAATAACTTTCAATTGCATCAAAATTAATTAATTCTTTTACAGCAACATTTTGTTTATCCACATTAAGAACAGCTATTGGTAATTTAACAACACTAAAATTAGCTTTAATAACTGAACCACCAAAACTTAACTTCAATACACAATCATTTCCATATTCATCTGGAGTATTTAATCCATCAACAGCTTCTAAATCAAAAGTTAAAGGTCTACTTAAATTCAAAATTGGTGCTGCCCTTTTAACTTCTCTAATTGAAGTATATTCAAAACTACCAGATTTAATCAAAACGTCATCTATTGTTATTTGACCGCCACTATCTAATGCGACCCTAATTGGAATTGTACAATAATCATTTTCATAATTACAGTTAATTGGATCCATATAATCTGTTAAAGAACCAGTCAATGTAGTCCCAGAAATTATAACTTCTCCTGAAAAGTCTGAATCATAAACTGCAGGTTGCACATTCATAAAATAATAATTACTGCTTGCAATTCTCTTTCTTGGAACTTGATAACCTCCATTAGAATTCAAACATAAATCAATAACTAATTTTCCATCTTCATAAAATGGATCTTCTATTTCAATATCACAAGCCTTACTTTGATAGGTTTCGCTTGAAAAAGTACCCATATTACAACTATACCCGCCAATAGTTGCATTCAAATAACTCCCTTGACTACTTCCATCAAACCTAATTTTAGCATTAACTCTTAATTTCAAAGGAGCATATTTCTTTTCTGGTTCAATTTCAAATATTTGACAAGCACCATAGCTTGAAGTTATTGTAAATGCATCATCATAAGATTCATCTCCAACAACTCCTTCTGGATATTGACTAGAACTAAAGTTTTCAAATACCCCAGAATATTCCCAATCTTGAACTCCATCATCTCCAATATCTAACCTTAATCCTTCTCCGTGTCCTTCTAAAGACATGGTAGCAGAAGTAAAGCCCCAATCATAATAATCCTCACTTAATTTAAATCCAATCAAAAAACTCCCGGCACCAGTTAAACTTTTTGTATAACTATTATAAGGATTTCCAACAGTAGAATAACTTCCTTCTGAAAAACCACCAACATTAGAATTATTTGCTAACTCATAAAAACTAATACTTGTAGGATTAAAACCTTCACAATGTTCAACATCAAAAGTAAACAATTCATCACCAGAAATTTGACCAGTATAATTAATTTTAAATTTTCCTAAAAAGGGTTCATCAACACTAAATTCTTCTTTCCCTAAATTCAAATCTAAGATTACATCAGAAGCACCAACTAACATTATACTAAACAATAACAAAAACAGCAATATTCCTCTTTTTTTCATAACTTAATTTCTAATTACTTAATTTATAAAACTTTTCTTTAGAATGTTCTTACTACATTAGAAATTCTTACTTCATCTATAATCCCTTCAAAGAAATAAGCTGCAACATAACCGTGGCCAACTCTTGAAGCAATATATAACGCTCCACAAGGATAAGCACCAAGCACACCATTAATAGGTGCTACCGATTCTTTAACAAGAATACCATCAACATAAATTTTTGCTGTTTCTCCCTCCCTCCAAGTTACTGCAAAATGATACCACTCCCCCCAATAATCATCTCCTAGATTATAGACCGCCGCTGGGTAAGCATCTTTAAAATCAAACCAAACTCTATCAATATTATAAAGTGAAAGTTCATATGCCTCATTTCCAGTCCCTTTAGAAACTAACCTAGGAAAATCAACAGCAACCGCAGTAGGATAAACCCATGCTTCAATTGTAATTTCATCTATAAGATCTAAGCTATCATCATCTCCACAATCTACAAATTCATCAATACCATTAAAACTCAAGGCGGTTCCAAATTTTCCATCTACCCAGTTAGTATCATCCATATCCATAAGAATTCCATCATTACCATTGCCAGTAGAATCACTTGCACTAGTTCCAGAACCTTCATCAAACTTCCAGTAAGCAACAGTATGTTCATCTATTAACATTTCTTCAATTTCCACAGGTTCATCAAATACATAACTATCAGAAACACTTTCAGAAGTAACTATGTTGCCATCAAAATCAACCTTAGATAAAACTTCTACTCTTTGAACTTCTCCAGCATCACCCTCATAAATAACATTAAACCAGTTACTTGAGAAAGCGTCTAATGTTCCATCAATGTTTCCTACTATTACACCTTCACTACCATGTATTCTAACAATAAAACCTTCTATAATAATTTCTCTTTTGTTTTCAATTAACAATTTAATTTTATTGTAAGTATTAGGAAAATCAATATCTTTCACTTTTACCTCAACCCCTGACAAAACAAGTACCTGTTCTATTTCTTCCTCGGTCTCCCTAGTTTGATCTCTAAAAAAATCTCCACCCCATCTAAAAACTAAAGAAGCTAAAACAATAGTAAATCCAATTAACAAAACAGTAGCTATTAATGGTGAAATTCCCTTTTTATTCATAATCAAATTCTGAATTTGCGGGTATAAAAACTTTTCTTTAGAATGTTCTTACTGTTTTAGAAATTCTTACTTCATCTATCTGCCCATTTAAAAAATGATTATTACTCATCCAAGCTCCGATCAATAAAGGTTGATTTGAACTAATAAGATCTAAACCTTGAGAGCCACCATACAATTGGGTAGCAATTCCCTTAGAAACTCCATCCACAAAAAATTCAGTTTTCAAATCTCTATCCGCAACAACAGCTAAATGGTGCCAAGCACTATCATTTAATGCTAAATTATATTGGGATTTTTCACTCGTTCTTACAACACCATTATTAACCCAAAAATACAAATAACCGCCAGCATTATTATATGCAAAAATATATCCTTTATGGCCTGGATCTCCGTTCTCAGCATCATTACTCACCAAACCAACATAATCTGTTTGAATCGAATCCAATTTAGCCCAAACCTCAATTGTAAAATCTCCTGTTCCAATGTCCATGCTAATATCATTTCCACAATTTGCATAATCTCCGGTTCCATCTAATGTAAACGCCGGTCCGAATTTACCATTTTCAAAATGTGCATCTCCCCCAAGTGTGCAATCAATGCCCCCAACAGAATCCACAGTATCACCATCAAACTTCCAATAAGCAACAACATGTTCATCATTAAATAATTTAGGTGTACTTAAAACCTTAGTATCTCCAGAACCTTCGGAAATAACAATTTCCCCATTAACATTAGCCTTAGGTAAAACCTCAACTTTAGTAAATGCCCCTATGTCTCCTTCAACATCTATATCAAACCACTTTGAAGAAAAAGCATCCAATGGTTGATCAATATGTTGGATTGAAACTTCATTCTCACCATATATTCTAACAACAAAACCATCTAAAGAAGTTTTTCCATCATTCTTAACCAACACTTTTGGCCTATTATAAATATCATCAAAGATTTTTACCTCTTCTAAACTAACCCTAACACCCATCAAAGGCCCAACAGTTTCTATATCCTTTGTACCTTCTTCAGTTTGCCCTTTTAAAAAATCTCCCCCCCATCTAAAAACTAAAGCAGCCAAAACAATAGCAAAACCAATAAGAAGAACTGTTGCAATTAAAGGACTAATTCCTCTTTTTTTCATAACTATTATTTTAAAATAAGAATATATAAACTTTACTCAAATTCCTTTCCACATTTACTTGGCTTTATTCTAATCTTCCCATCAAACTTAAAATCTAATTCTTTTCCATCATTTAACTCATGTAACAAAACTGCTAAAGCCCCAACTTCTGAATGTGGTTGATTAGTTACTGAAAAATTATAATCTGCTTCATGGTAAACTTCCATTGGTACTTTTTCTCCGCCAACAACAATCAAAACATCACCCTTAACTTTCTTAATCTTTTCACCATACATTGTCAAATTAACAATTTTAAAATTTTCCTTTCTTTTCTCTTTAATTAATTTCAAAGCACTCTTAACATATTCAATTTCAAAAGAACCACCAAAGTTTTTAACAACCTCAACAACAGATTTCTCAAAACTATCATCCTTATCCCCAGAATAATAAATCTTATCAGCTAAAAAAGCTCTAGCTACTAAAGCAACATGTGTACTAATTCTAGGATCTCTTCCTGCCCTATGACTCAACCTTAATACTTCAATCATACAAAAAGAATAAATCAAAAACCTTTTAAATTCTTACTTTTCTCTAGCTTCTATGTCAGAAACAAGAATTGAGCACTTTTACAACAAAAATTACAAAAAGTTATTACTTATACCAATTATATTACTAATTATTTCTATTTCAATTTTAGCAATAAAATACAACGCAACAGGAGAATTTATTGACAGAGACGTCTCATTGCAAGGAGGAATCTCAGCAACTATTTATTTAGAAAATGAAGTAAATATTGAAGAGCTAACAACCTACTTACAATCTCAATTTCCAAACTCAGACATAACAGTAAGAGCATTATCAACATTTGGAACCGGAAGCACATCAGGTTTAATTATTGATGCAACAGATATAACAAATAAAGAAATACAACCAATTTTAGAAGAAAAATTAAACATCAAATTAGAAGATAATTATTCTGTCCAAGAAATTGGCTCCTCTTTAGGAGAATCCTTCTTCAAAGAAATGATATTAGCAATCTTATTCGCATTCTTATTCATGGGAATTGTAGTTTTCATAACTTTCAGAAAATTAGTTCCATCTATAGCAGTTATTCTTTCAGCATTATTAGATATAATTATACCTTTAGCAATTATTAGTGTGCTTGGATTCAAATTATCAACTGCAGGAATTGCAGCTTTCTTAATGGTTATTGGTTATTCAGTTGACACAGATATTTTACTAACAACAAGAGTCCTAAAAAGAAAATCAGGAACCTCATTTAGTAGAATGAAGGGAGCTTTCAAAACAGGAATGACCATGACCTTAACAACAATTGCAGCTTTAACAGTAGGAGTAATTGTAACTCAATCTGTAATAATAAAAGAAATGTTCACAATAATACTTATCGCATTAATCATAGACTTAATCAGTACATGGTTTATGAACGCATCATTATTAACTTGGTACATAAAAAGAAAAGAAAATGAAGCTATTCAAAATACTTAAAAAAACAAGAGTAGTAATACTTTTGATATTTATAATAATTAGTCTTCTAGCTATTAATCCGCAATTCGGGGCACAAGGAGTAGCAATAAAAAATGTTGCAAAAAACTCAACAGCAGAATTCGCAGGAATAATAAATCCTTCTGCTGAAACTTCTCCAACAACTTTAGAAAAAATAAAAGAAGTAAACGGAGAAACAATTACAAGTTTAGAACAATATTCATCAATAATAGATTCTATAGAAGAAAATTCAAAAGTAACTATAACCACAAACAAAGATTCTTACACTTTATTAAAATCTGATAATCTTGGCCTAGAAGTACAAGATGTTTCAACCTCAAACATAAGAAAAGGTTTAGACTTACAAGGTGGAACAAGAGTATTATTAAAACCAGAAACAGAAATTTCCGAACAAGAAAGAACAGAATTAATAGATACTATGCGTTACAGATTAGATACTTATGGTCTAAAAGATATTGAAATCAGAAAAACAAATGATCTATTAGGAAATAAATATATTTTAGTTGAACTTGCCGGAGCAACAAAACAAGAAGTAACAGAATTGATTGCATCTCAAGGAAGTTTTGAAGCAAGAATTGGAGATGACGTTGTATTCTCCGGTGGAAAAAAAGATATAACTTTTGTTTGTAGAAACGATGGCTCATGCGCAGGAATAAGAGATTGTTCAAAAGTTCAAGATGGATATTATTGTAAATTCGAATTCCAAATTAAATTAACACAAGAATCAGCAGAAAGACATGCTGCTGCAACAGATGAATTAACTGTTAACATAAGTCAATCTGGTCAAGAAATGCTCTCAAAAACAATTGACTTTTACTTAGATAATACTTTAGTTGATTCATTACAAATTTCAGCAGATCTTAAAGGTCAAGCTGCAACAGACATTGTAATCTCCGGACCAGGAACAGGAAATACAGAACAAGAAGCAATCCAAGATTCTTTAAAATCTATGAACAAATTACAAACAATCTTAATTACAGGTTCATTCCCGCATAAATTAGAAATAGTAAAATTAGATTCTATTTCTCCTTTACTTGGTGGAGAATTTATGAGAAATGCAATAATTACCGGATTACTTGCAATTTTAGCAGTAGCAATTGTTATTTTCATAAGGTATAGGAAATTAAATATTGCAATTCCTTTGGTCTTAACAAGTATTTTTGAAGTTATAATTATTTTAGGAATATCTGCTTTATTCAAAAGACAATTAGACTTAGCAGCAATAGCCGGAATAATAGCTGCAGTCGGAACAGGAGTAGATCATCAAATAGTTATTGTAGATGAAACTTTATCTAAAATGACAGAACAATTCTACAGTTGGAAACAAAGGATAAAAAGAGCTTTATTCATTATCATGGCTGCTTATTTCACAACCTTATTTGCAATGATGCCATTGTTATTTGCTGGAGCAGGATTATTAAAAGGATTCGCATTTACTACAATTTTAGGAATCACAGTTGGTGTATTCTTAACTAGGCCAGCATTTGCAGCAATAATAGAAACACTTACAGAAGAATAAAATTTAAATACTCTAAATTCTAAATTTAATTTGAGGTGATACCATGACCCACGAACTAACCATTTTATACATTTTATTAGGAATAAACATAGCTTTGATCTTTGGATTAAGAAAAATAATACAACTTGAAAGATTAATCAAAGGTAGAAAAAGAAAATAAATTAATTTTTATTTTTAGCATAAACAAAAACTACCCTAGTAAACAAGGTTGGACAAATTTGAGCTAAAGAATTAATTAATTTATCTAAAAAACGTGCAAAGCCACTTTTGTAACTCATCCTAGATTCCCAAAGATATTCTACTTTTTTTATTTCAAAATGTTTTGAAAAAATAGAGATTATATCTTTTACCCTTGGATTATGAATATGTAAGTGTTTAGACACAGTCATAAACGGTTCATGCATCTTGGTTTTTTTTCCAAATAAATAATATAACCTCAATAAAAAATTATAATCATTAGGCATAGATAATAAAAAAATTCCATTTTTCTTGCCCACCCTCTTTATTTCTTCTAATACCTTACTAGGAAACATAAGATGTTCTAACGTTTCTAAACATACAACAATATCAAATGACGCATCCGGTAAAGGTATTTTCTCTTTATCCAAATTACAATGATAATCTACATTTCCTTCTATATCCAAAGAATAATATTTAATATTGCCGGGTAAAACCGATTTTAAAATACAATTAGCTGCACCAACATCTAATAGTTTATGATTCCTAGAAAAATTTTTTACCTTTCTGTAAACCAGCTTATATTGACTTTGATCTGGGGGAATTTCCTTTTCCTTATCTAAATTTAAATCCATAAAATTTAGAATTTATGATGCTTTATATATTTTATGATATCCCCTATAATTTTATTCTTTTTTAAACCCATAGAATTTCTTAAAAAATATCAAATCTGATTTATCCGGTACCCCCTTTATGTAAGTTATATTAATTTGTTTAAAACCTACAAACCCATATTTTTCCAATATCCCCAAAATCTTACTTAATTTTGCTTGTTTCTCATAATAACCTCTATAAATAACTTCTATTTGTAAAATATCGATTTCCTTTAAAAAATCTCCAAATCCTTCTAAAACTCTGTCTTCTGCACCTTCAACATCTATCTTTAAAAAACAGGGTCTTTTAATTTCTAAATCCAAATTATCAAATCTTTTTAATTCAATTGTTCTTTCTTCATAGGAATATTCTATCGGCTTCAAAAAAGAACTTTCCGTATTATTTTCAGAAACAAAATAAAAAGTTTTCTTTTCATTTTTATCCCATAGTCCAACATCAAAAACTTCAATGTTGTCTAATTCCTTTAATTTAGCATTATGCTCTTTGATGGGCTCAAAAGCATAAACAAAAATCCCTGGAAAATTAAACTTACAAGCCCGAATAAAATCACCAACACTTGCCCCTACATCTATAATCATCTTTGGATTAGTTCTTAGTAATTTTTTTACAACCAAACAACTTTTAGAATGAAAAGGAACAATTTTATGAAACCTTTCTTTAAATATACTCGGTTGTTCTAATATTCTTATTATAATATGCCTTATCCCCATTTAAATACCTTTTAAACTACAAAAACTTAAAATAATTTTATTTATAAAGTTTATGTAAACGCTGGCGTTGTCCTAAATCTAAAATTTTATTAATAGATAACCCCTAGCTTGAGCTAGGGGGTTAGACAATAGAGGTGTCTAACAATGAAAAAAGAGATAAAACTAGTTAAAAAAGTTAAGCGTTTGCTAAAAAGATTAAGATG
>JAHJUI010000026.1 GCA_018829185.1 Nanobdellota archaeon
AAACAGGAATGTTTTGTTTGAAACAAAAATATGGATCTAGTGTTAGCTCCAAATCTGCTAAAACAATCAAAGCAGATTTGTATGGCAGAATGCTCTGCCACAATTTATTTGGCGCGTTTAGAATGATTTAGGACAGCGCCTGATTTGACAAAACCTTTATAAATAGCTAATTTCTTCAAATTTTTAGGATAAGTCGGTGAAAGCTTACTTATACCAGAATACAAATTCTGATTTATCCTGGGAGAAATAAAATGGCAAGAATGCATTCAAGGAAGAAAGGTAAATCCGGAAGTACCAAACCTTTAGTAAAAAAGAAACCAACTTGGTTGATATATTCACCGAAAGAAATAGAAAGTTTAGTTGTAAAATTAGCTAAAACTGGAAAAACAACTAGTGAGATCGGATCAGAGCTTAGAGATGGTTATGGTATACCGGATGTTAAAACTTTAACTAAGAAAAAGATTAATGAAATTTTAAAAGAAAATAAATTAGAGAGTAAATTGCCTGAAGATTTGAAAAATCTTATCAGAAGGGAAATTGCTATTCTTAAACATAGAGAAAAAAACAAGCAAGATCAAACATCAAAACGGGGATTACAACTAACCGAAGCAAAAATTAATAGGTTGGTTAAATATTACAAGAAGAAAGGTGTTTTGGAAAAGACTTGGAAATATACAAGAGAAAAAGCAGAACTTTTAGCGCATTAAGATGGAGTTTAATGAAGCTATTGCGTTGGTAGCACTTAAATTTAAAGATATAAGTGGAACTATTAGAGTTATTAGTCACTTAGATGCAGATGGTTTGACTAGTGCTGCTATTTTAGCAAAAACTTTAGAAAGGGAAGGTAAACATTTTAATTTAACAATTGTAAGATCTTTAACCAAAGAATTTTTAGATGAATTAAAAAAAGAAGACTACAAAACTTTTGTTTTTTGTGATTTAGGAAGTGGCGCATTAAAGGAAATAAATGAAACTTTGAATGATAGAACTGTTTTTATTTTAGATCATCATCAACCACAAAAAGTTAAAACAGCTTTTATTCATTTAAATCCTTTGCTTTTTAAGAAAGAAGATAAAGAATTAAGCGGGGCAGGGGTTGTTTATTTGTTTTCTAAACAATTAAATGAAGAAAATAAAGATTTGGCGTATTTAGCAGTTATTGGTGCGATTGGGGATGTCCAGGAAGACAATGGTTTTAAGGGATTAAATAATGAAATTCTGGAAGATGCTCGGGATAAAATTTTAGTTAAGAATGGATTAAAAATGTTTGGAGCTCAAACAAGACCATTACATAAAGTTTTAGAGTATAGTAATTGGCCTTACATCCCAGGAGTTACTGGAGATTATAATGGAGCCTTGACATTTTTAGATGAAATTGGAATTGAACTAAAGAAAAATAATCAATTTAGGAAATTAATTCATTTAAGTAAAGATGAGTTGAAAAAATTAGTTGATGGAATTATTATAAGGAGAATGGATGAAGAAAATCCAGAAGATGTTTTAGGACCAATTTATTTGTTAAAAGATGAAGAAAATGAAAGTCCATTTAAGGATTTAAGAGAATTTTCTACATTATTGAATAGTTGTGGAAGGTTGAATAAACCAAGTATCGGGATCGGGGTTTGTTTGGGAAGTGAAAAAGCAAGAGAACAAGCTTTTGATTTGTTAATGAAATACAGAAAAGAAATTGTTAATTCTTTGAATTGGTTTAATGAAAACAAAGGAAAAAGTGTTACAGAAGAAAAAGGATTTATAATTATTAAAGCAGAAGAATATATTAGAGACACATTGATTGGAACTGTGAATTCTATTTTAAGTAAATCTGGAGCTTACAAAGAAGGAACTATTATTTTGTCTATGGCTTATACTATTGAAGGAAATGTTAAATGCAGTATAAGGGAAGCAGGATATAAACAAGAAAAAGATTTGAAAAAAATATTGGAAAGAATATTGGGGGATATTGAAGGGCAAGTAGGGGGACACACTTTTGCTGCCGGATGTTTATTTGATCAGAAAGATGAAGACGCTTTTATTGAGAATGCTAAAAAGATTTTAAGTAGCATATCTATTGAGGAGGAAGTTAAATAGAAAGCTTTTTAAATAGTTGTCAAGCTCAAAAACTTAAAGATGTCTAAAAAAGCAAAGAAAGCAAAAAAGGAAGCAAAAAAGCAAGCTAAGAAAGAAAAGAGAGTAGTTAAGAAGAAAGATAGTATTGTTAAGAAAAAGAAGAAGAAATGGTACAGTTTGATTGCTCCTAAAGAATTCTCTAATATTGAAATTGGGGAAACATTGGCCAGCGAAGATAAAGAAGTGCTTGGAAGAAAGATTTGCATAAGTTTAGGGGTTGTTACAAGGCAATTAAGAAAAAATAATGTTAAAGTTTCTTTTATTGTAAATAATGTTAAAGAAGGAAAAGCTACTACTGAATTGATTGGGTATAATCTAGTTCCTACTTATGTTAAAAGATCAGTTAGAAAAGGTAAATCTAAGATTGATGATTCTTTAATTTTAAAGACAAAAGACGATGTTGAAGTTGTTGTGAAGCCATTTGCAGTTACAAGAAATAAAGTAACTAAAAGTGTTTTGAATCAAATAAGAATGGATATGAGGAAAGAGTTGAAAGAATTATTTGCTAAGGAAAAATTTGATGATATTATTTCTAAAGTTATTAAAACAGATATTCAAAGAGGACTTAAGAATAAGTTGAAAAAGATATATCCTTTGTCTATTGTTGAAATTAGGTTTTTGAAGAGAAAATAGGAAGATTTTTAAATCTGGAGGAATTCTCGTTTTATAATGGAATATGATTTTATTGTTTACATCGGGGGGGTAAGGGATGCAGTTAGAGCTGCAGGTCATTCTTTGACTAGTCATTCTACTTTGACAGTGAAAGATCTTATTTCGGAACAACATGGGGAAATACAGCATTACCTTTTTGGAATAAATGGAGAAATTCCGGAGATAGATAAAAATAATTTTGCTAGGAACGTTTTAAGTAGGGGCCATCCAGAGGGATTAACAATAAAAGTGTTGACCCAGGAAGAGTTTTTTAATTCTGAAGTTTTTAGGGAAGAATAAATTTGGTTCACATAGAAAGCTTTTTAAACAATTAAACTTATTTATCTTTAAAATGATACAAGATGTAATGTAAATTTTATTTGTAGTAAAATAGTTTTGTAGTGAATTAGAAAGCTTTTTAAATCCTTTAAAATTGATTTCTTTTATGCCTCAGTGGCTTAAATTGTTTGAGGTTTCCCTCAAATGAGAGCATTGGCAGAGCAGTTGGTTTGTAACCAACAGGTTGGGGGTTCAACTCCCTCCTGAGGCTTTTTTAAAATGGTAAATTGGAAAAAAGAAGTTGCTAGGGATTTAATTGCTTTAGGAAGTATCCCTTTTTATTTTTTAGTCATTGCTAGGTCTTTAGTTGGGAAATATTTTTTATTTACATATCCATTAATTATTGGTTTGTTGTTTTTATTTTTGATTAGTTTGTTCTTTAAGAAATTTAATCCTTATTTGTCAAGAGTTTTTGTTTTGATTGTCTTTACAATTCTTTTTTACAATGATATGATTTATAGTATATTTGCAATCATTGCCGGAGTTCTTCTTTTGGTTAGTTTATTTTATTTGAAAAAACCTAAAAAAGATATAGGATTTGGTTTAGTTTTTGGAATAATTGCTAGTTTAATTGCTTATTATGTAGCCCCCCTGATACATTGATTTTTTGATAAATATAAAAATGTGTTTTATTGTAAATCTTTTATTTGGGTTATACCCATTGATATTTTAGAAAGATTAAAATACTCTTTATTATTTTTATTTTTAAAATGAAAATAGTTTTAATTGGTGGGCCAGGATCTGGTAAGGGTTCTAGAGCTAGACTTATTTCTGAAGAGTTTGGAATTCCGCATATTAGTATGGGCGAAATTTGTAGAAATCATGTTAAGGGTAATGGTAAACATGCAGAATATATGAAAGAATGCATGGATAAAGGAATTTTAACAAAAGATGAAGTTACAATAGAAATTTTGAAAGAAAGATTATCTAAAGATGATTGTGAGAAGGGTTTTATTTTAGATGGCTTTCCAAGAACAATGGGGCAAGCAGAACAGATGGATGAAGTAGACCACATTTTGCATATTGATTGTGATGAAGATATTTTATTTAAAAGAATAATTGGGAGATTGACTTGTAAAGATTGTGGGGGGATATTTAACCTATATGGTCCAATGCCTAAAGAAGAAGGGAAATGCGATCATTGTGATGGAGAATTAATAATTAGGGATGATCAAAAAGAACATATTATTAAGGAAAGAATGAAGGTTTACAAAGAACAAACTGAACCTTTGTTGGAATTTTATAAAGATAAAATGAAGAAATTTGATGCTGCTAAGGAAATTGATGAAGCTGTTAAAGAAATTGTTGATTTTTTACAAAAAGGGCCTGTGGTCTAGTGGCTATGATCCCGCCTCGACATGGCGGTGGTCGGGAGTTCGAGTCTCCCCAGGCCCACTCTCACTTCTAAAAAGAAAACCTTTTAAACATAAAAAAAGAGAATTATTATATGCAAAAAAGAGGTCAAGTTACTTTGTTTGTTATAGTCGGTATTATTGTAGTCTTAGGTATTGTTTTATTTACCAATTTTAGATATGAAATTGTGGATTTCTTTGGGGATTTAACACAAGGTGAAACAGTTATAGCAGAACAATTACAACCTGTTCAAAATCATATTCAAAGTTGTTTAGAAGATGTTACCTTAGAAGGTGTTGATTTATTAGCTTCTCAAGGGGGATATATTAATTTCCCTGAAGATAAATATGAAAATGATAGAAGAAATAAGTTTTCTAATGTTTTAAATGTATTTCCTGGTGTAGATGTTGCTTATTGGTTTTATGAAGATGTTTCTGGAAATCAAATAAGCCAAATACCCACAATTCAGATTATGGAAGAAGAGTTAGAAGAATATATTGCTGAAAGTTTTGAAAAATGTGTTTCTACTTCAGATTTGTATAGGTCACAAGGTTACGATATTGAATTTTCAGAAGGTGGAAGAACAAATGTAGATATTGGAAAAGAAAATGTTAGAGTTGAATTTAGAAGAAAAGTTACTGCAGAATATAAGGGTGTTGGGGATAGTTGGTCAAAACATGAAGTTGATGTTTCTGTTCCGTTAGGTAATGTTTATGAATCTGCAATTGATGTAATGAATAAAGAAAACAAAGAACTTTGGTTGGAAAATGCAACAATGAATTATGTTTTACTTTATGGGCTTCCTCATTCTAATGTTGAATTTACTTGTTCCCCTAAGATTTGGAATAAAAAAGAAATAGCTAGTGATTTACAAAAGTATTTAGCTGTAAATGTTCCTTTCTATAAAGTAAAAGATTCTGATTATGATTCTTATTATTATGAAGAACCACTTTTTGTTTGGGATTTAAATAAGCAATATCAAGATACTAAGTTTATTTTTGAGTATAATTCAGAATGGCCATTTGAATTAGACATTGATCCAAGTCAAGGAGATTCAGTTATTTCTAGGCCATTGCCTGGAGAAATTCCGTTTATGGAATTTTGTGTTAATTATGAGAATTTCTTTTATGATATTAAATATCCTATTTTGATGACTGTAAAGAAGGAAGATTTAGAATTTAACTTTGCAAATTTGGTTGTTATTAGGAGAGATAAACCTAGAAGGCCAATGAGTGAGGAAAAAGCAAATTATGTGGATTATTGTGAGTCTGGCGGAAGAGAAATTGATGTAAGTGTTTTAGCTTATGAAGATAATACTGATACTGCTGTTTCTTTAGGAGATGCAGATGTATTTTTTAATTGTGTTAAATTTAATTGTTACATTGGAAAAACAAGTAGCAATGGAAGATTAAGAGAAGAGTTCCCTGTTTGTGGCAATGGAGAAATTGAGATTATGAAAGAAGGTTATTCTGGTAAAACTGCTACTTTAACTACTTTTAATGATGGACCATCATCTGTTGGTTTGATTTTGAAAAAAATTAATATTTTAAATTATAGTGTTGAAGTTCTTGATGAAGTTGATGGAAGTTTATCTGCTCCAAGAAAGTTAATGGGAGATGAAGTTGTTTTATTAGAAGTTGCTAGGTTTAATGAAGATAAAGTTGAACAAGGTTTTGCAGGAATTTATCCTGATGATGAAACACAAATAGAGTTGGTTGCTGATGTCTATAAGGTTAAAGCAACTTTGATTAAAGAAACTCCAATTACAATGCCTGAAAAGAAGATTGAAAAGTGTAAATGTCCAGAGGTTCTTGGACTTTGTTTATGTGGTAAGGAAGAGATTGTGATTCCAGCAACTAATTTAGATAGTGCAATGCTTGGTGGAGCTCAATTTACTTGGACAATTAATAGAGCTGATTTGAATTCAGATGAAATTGTATTTTATGTTATCAATAAAGGAGTTCCTAATACTTATGAAAAATTAAGTGAAAACTTTGATTTAGGTAAGGTTATGATTGGACACATTTCAGAGGTGAAACCAAAATTCAAATGAAAATATTGTTTGGAGTTTTTGTATTAGTTTTACTTAGTTTTACTTTAGTGGTTGCTGAAGAAGAATTTGGAGAAGAAGTTGAGGGCACCTTTGATTTTGAATGGGAAGAAATGGGTGGAGAAGAACAGGGAGATAGTTTAGGATTGTGGAACGCGGAAGTTTTAGATCAAACCCCCCCAACTGTCCCAGCAATTGCATTAGAACAAGCTTCTGATGCAAGAGTTAGATTATTTTTAAAGATTTATCCTTTGTCTTTTGAATCTAGGATTGAAGAATATCAAATCCATAATATTTGGGTAGAACCTATTTTAACTGGAGTTGGGGTTGCCGATGTAGAGTATAGGAAAATTGATTTTGATCAGTATAAAAAGAAAAATTCTGGAACCCTTAAGAAATATATTGACGGGGAAAGAGAATTGGAAGATTTGATTTCTGGTGTTAAGCAATTAGGTATTGCTACCGTAAATTTAGAGAGATTGGGAGATGATAGGCAGTTAAGAATTACCGATATTGATGAAGCTGCTGAAGAAGCTTGCTTAGATGAAAGTAATACAAGCGAAGAATTTTTTCAAAATATTCCGGATGAAATTGAATTAGAGTTTAGAGTTGTAATTGACTTCTTTGCAAAAAAGGTTGATGGAAGTTATTTAACCCCAGAAGAATTTTATGGTGGACAAATTCCTGATGTTCAGGTTTCAGAAATAGAAGAAACAGTTAAAAAAGAAGTTCAAAAAATGATTGATAGTTATGTAGATGCAAACCCTGGAAAATCTCCGCCAATAAATGATGTTAATAGGTGGGAAAAAGAAGTTAGGGCACGTTTACAAGGTACCTTATTTAATCAAAAATATCCTTTACGGGATGTTACTTATATTAAAACTAAAATTTTAATTGATAAAACAAACATTAGAGTTACTCCAGAAAAATTGAGAGAACAAATTTGTGGAACAATTAAATTAAGAGAAGATATTCAAAATGTTTTAAAAGAAGTTCAAAAAATTGAAGGTTACGCTAAGAATGTTTGTTTGTATAGTATGATGGGGGCAACTGTTAATCTATTATTTTTAGATAATCCATGTAATTCATTAGATATGGTTTCATTAGGGTGTGATTGGATTTTCTGTCCATCTACTGATTCAGAAGGAAAAGATCTTTGTAATGGAGTAAATCCATTTTCAAGTTTATTAGCGAGTACTGCGATGTGTTGGAAGATGGAAAGATTCTTCAATAAAGAATTAACAGCTGTTAAACCTAAAGTAGAAATAAAGATGCCTGAAGCTGAACCCATCCCCCTTGCAAGCCCTGCAGTTGGAACAAAATATACTTGTACAGCAAAAGATGATAAAAAGGCAGGATTCCTATTCCCGCATTATGCTTGTATCTCGGGAATTACAGGACATTTAGAAGTTATTGATTTGATGATTGGTAAATATCAAGAATGTTTGATTAATGCTAGATATGGTGGAGTAAGTATTGGTGTTTGTGATAAGATTAGAAGTTATTATTTGTGTGATAGAATTTTTGGAAGTGTTTTGACTATGTTCCAAGCAAAGGGAACTCAAGGATTATGGGGTAATTTCTTGAGTAAAGCTGTTGATAAAGTTGTTAGCGCTGTTTTACCTAATTCTCCAAGACAAGTAAAAGGAGAATATAATGAGAGAGTAAAGGAGATTGGTTATATTGGTAGCCAGATGGTTGATAAATATAAGAATGTGCCTTTCTTGCAATTATTTGTTGAGAAAGATAAATTTATGGTAAGTAAAGTTTGTAATGCTTTTGTTGATGGAGAAATGTTTAACTTAAATGATCTTAAAGGAAATATGTTAGAAATTGAATTACCAGATAGTTTCTATGTTTTAACTGATAAAAAAGAATGGGATTTTAATGATGATATGAGTGTTAATGAGTTTAGTTATGATGTATTTTACCAAATTTATTCTGGTAAAGGTGAAAAATATTCTTGGGATAGTTTTGAAGTTTATTTGAGGGGAGTTACATTGCCTAATGAAGAAGGGGCAGGCGGGGGAATACCTTGTACAATTGTTGCCGGAAAAGGGCAAGTCCCAGCTGGAGAATTAGCCCAGGATAATGTTTTTAGGGTGAGTGAATGTAATGCAAATACACAATGTTTGAGATTTAGGGGAAAAGAACATTGTAGTAATATTAGAGTTCCTTTGTCTCCAGATAAAGAAACTTTAGATCCTTTTGGTTTGTTTTCAATGATGGGGGATGATGTAATGAGTGGAAGGGAAAAAGGAGTAGGTAATGGTGTTCCCGATTTCTGGGAAGCCCTTTATGGTGTAACTAGCATGACTTCGGATGATGATGGGGATGGTTATTGTGCTGCACAAGAATTTATATGTCCTGGCAATGGACCCTTGAAATTCGATGAACATCTTTGGGAACCGGGATCACTTAATGAGGAAGAGTGTAGAAGTTGTGGGGACGCATTAAAATTAATTGAAGCAAGAAAAAATGCTGCAAGTGGAATTACTACTAGGGAAGATGGAGAAAAAAATCCATTGGTTATTCCTAAGAATTCTGGAACTACTGAAATAGAAGATTTTGAACCTCCCGAAGTGGGAGAATCATTGCCTTCATACGAAGATTTTATTGGACCTGAACTGGGGCCTGGACCTTATATGGGCGAATTATTTGGTGAAATTTATGATTTTAAAATAGAAGAAGGTGTTACTTGGATGGATTCTGATGGAGATACTTCTACTGCTGAATGGGTAGAATATCAAGGATATTTATGGCAAGTTGATGAAGATGGATTTTTACATCCTTATGAAGTTCTTAATTCAGGGGTTTATGAATTAACTAATTGTAATGAAGAATGTCCAGATGAATTTTGTATTTGCAAAGCACTTTGTTGTATTGGGGAATATGGTTCTACTGTTGCAAAATATGAAACATGTGGTGGGAGAAGTGATGAACGTTATTTAGGAAATGTTTTGGAAATTAACCAATACAATCTGGAATCTCCAGAAAGACAAGCTTATTTACAAAAAATATTTTTTATTGCTAATAAATATAATGTTCCAAAATTATTATCTTGGGGTTTAGTTTTACAAGAAAGTAATTTAATGCATTGTTGTTCAGATCATACAAAAACGGGAGGAACGAATTGTGTATCTAATTACAATACAGAAACTTGCCACCCCGAATTTATTTTAGAGAGTTATGATGGGAGTTCTTTAGGAATTATGCAGATTAATAAAAATGCACATCCTTCATGTTATAACACAACTAATTATGATAATAGGTCTTCACATAGCATTTGTAGAGTTGAAGAATGTAGAAATACTAATGCATATAATATTGATTGTAATATTGCTGCTGGGATGAATCTTTTGAAAAGAGAATATGGTAGGTTTGAAAACGGGTGTAAATTTTCTGAGAAATATATTTCTTTAGTAAATAATCCATCTGGACAAAGTGAGTATGTTACTTTTTGGAATGGATGTAATCAATGCCAGAATTCTGCTGGACAAAGAAGTTATAGTGATTATTGTGGTTGGGATGCTTCCTTAAGAGCCTATAATGGTTGGGCTTGTAGGGATAATATAGAAAAAGATTATGTTGAGAAAGTAATAGACAAAGTTATTGATTTAAAAGGCGTTAGTGGTGGTGGCTCTGATTAATTATTTTCTTTAGTTCTATACATAGTGCTTGTTATATTTAGTTTATATGTCATTTTTAAATGTAAATGCAGGGAACAGGGTTCGAACCTGCGTAGGCACTAAGCCACTGGGTCCTAAGCCCAGCCCGTTTGACCACTCCGGCATCCCTGCCTAAATTAAATTAATTTCTTGGCTTTTAAAAAGGTTTCGAGAATTACTTATCTTTTTTCCAAGTGTAGTTTTTTAGTTTAGCTGATTTTCCAAACCCACAACTGGAACATGTCTTTTTAGATTTGTGATAGGATGTTTTACCACAACGTCTACATACCATAAAGTTTCTCTTTCCAGTTTGTTTACCCTTAGAGGGAGTTCCCTTTGTCATTTTATTCTGGCGAGATTATGATTATTGTGTCCCCTCTGATAAATACTGTTCCTAATTTTCTTTTTACTTCACCGTCTGCTCTTTCTTCAGCTTCGTCTAATACAGTATTTATATGTATGTCGAATGCTTTTAGTTTTCCGGCGATTTGTTTATTGTTTTTTAGTTCCACTATTACTCTCTTTCCTCTTGCCGCGTTTAGAGCGTCTAATGGTCTTTCTGATTCAGTCATATTAATAACCCCCAATTTTATACGAATGTTGAAATTCGTGTGTTTAAAAATGTTTCGCTGTAGGTAAAATCAAAAGCTTTTTAAAGAGTTTATTTTCTCTAAATTCTAATGGCAAAGTCACAATCAAGATCTAAGAAGAAACCAAGTGGTGGAAAACTTGTTAGGAGTAGAAAGAAAAAATTGTATGAACTTGGAAGAGATCCAACTTTAACTAAACTTGGTGAAGTTACTAAGAGAGTTTTAAGAATTAGATCTGGTGTTAAGAAAGAAGTTTTGCTTACTGCTAATATTGTAAATGTTTTTGATGGGAAAGCACATAAGAAAGTTAAGATTAAAACTGTATTAGCAAATCCAGCAAATAGACATTATGTTGGAAGAAATATATTAACTAAAGGAACTGTCGTTGATACTGAGATTGGTAAGGTTAGAATTACTTCTAGACCTGGACAAGAAGGTACTTTATCTGGTGTTATAGTAAAAGAAGAGAAATAGATAAGTTTTTATATTTTTAATTACTTTGTTTTTATTATGGCTGGAAAAAATATCCTTTCTAATCTGGGTAACACGATTTTAATTCTTAGTATTGGTGTTACTGGATTATCCGTTATTGAAAGTCCACCGAATGGAATTTTGTATAGAAATAATATGTCTATTGTTAGCCCCGTTTTTGATGCTTGTGAATCTTTTTATAGATTTTTCTCAGGAAACATTAAAGAGGAACATGATATGAGAGAAATTGTTAGTTTTGTATATGATGATTTAGTTAATCAATAAGAAGAAAAATAGTTTTTTTATATTTGGTCAATTATCATTTTGTTATCCTCCACCTTGTGGGTCCATTTTTAACCAACTCCTATTGGATCTATCATTTTTTATTATCCTGTATCGTCTGCTATTTTTTATTTTTAAAGACTAATCTTCGTCTTTGTCGTCATCATCACCTAATCCCGAATCTGGGTCTACCATTTTACATTACGTCTTGTATCATTTTATATTAAGTCTTGTACCATTTTAGTTTCCGTCCTTAGGGTACATATTTATCCACCACCTTGCGGGCCTAATTTAACTTCTGATCCGCCACCATTTGCCTTAACGACAGATGCACCTTCCGCTTTTAAGATTGTTGCGCCTTCTGTTGTTTTTCCAACTGGTACTGGATCCATTTTAAACCTCTCCTCCTGCACCATGGGCTACTGTACAGCCTTCTGCTGTTTTTCCGATTGTTATACTTTCGGCTTTCCAGAGAATTACTCCTTCTGCTTTTAGTTTCACAATTGATGATCCTTCACATTTAACTAGGCTAGCAGCTTCATCCATTTTTACAATTCCTTCTGGTTCCATTTTAGTTTCCTCCTTGAGATTCCATTTTATTATCCAACTGGTGCTGGGTCCATTGTAATTATTAATTCATTTATCAACTATATAAATTTTTTGAACTTTTAATTAGTAAAAACAGAAACCGAAAGCTTTATAAACAAAACATGAGAAACCTTTTTAAAGCTTGTTAAAGCTATTAACCGGTGGTGAAAAAAAATGCCTCACTATATCAAAAAATGCCCTGAATGTGGTAGTATAAATCTAATTTTTAAAGAGGAACAAGGTGAAATTATTTGTCGTGATTGCGGCTTAGTTATCGAAGAGAAAATGATTGATTTTTCTCATGAATGGCGTGAATTTGACTCTGAACAAGCGGCTAAATCAAGAAGATCTGGTGCACCTATAACACAAACTAAGTATGATGGTGGATTAGGAACTAGCATTGGTTCTAGCTCAGATATATACAAATTAGACCAAAAGTCTAAGAATAAGTTCTTTAGATTACAAAAATGGCAACATAGAATCTCAACAGCTATTGAAAGAAATTTAAAATTAGCTTTAGCTGAATTAAAGAGAGTTTCAAGTTATTTGAAGTTACCTAGCTCAGTTATTGAAGAAAGTGCAGGAATTTATAGAATGGCTGTACAACGTGGATTAGTTAGAGGGAGATCTATGGAGTCGGTTGTTGCAGGGGCATTATATGCTGCTTGTAGGAGACATGAAGTTCCTAGAACATTAGATGAGTTAAGTGAAGCTTCAGGTATTGATAAGAAAGAAATTGGAAGAACTTATAGATTTATCACAAGAGAATTAGGAATAAGAATCTTACCAAGTAATCCTGTTGATTATATACCAAGATTTGCTTCAGCTTTGAAGTTAAATGCAGAAACACAAAGTAAAGCTGTTGAAATTTTAGAGATGGCTCAAAAAGCAGAGTTGACTTCTGGTAGAGGACCAACTGGAATTGCAGCTGCTAGTCTTTATGTTGCTGCTCTTATGAATAATGAGAAAAGAACACAAAGAGAAGTTGCAGATGTTGCAGGTGTTACTGAAGTTACAATTAGAAATAGGTATAAAGAATTATTAAAAGAACTTAAGTTAGATACAGAAGTTAAGAAGAAGAACATTAGGGAGGAATAAAATGGGAAGATATGAAACATTTGTATTGGATGGACCAAGAGAAACTGTAGAAAAACATTATAGGGAAGGGAAAGTTTGGAGGAGAGTAGAAGAAGGATTTGCTCTTTTGGCTACGGGAGATACCCCTGTTGAGGATTTAGATGTAGCTGAGATGGAAAGAATGGGCTTTACTTACGAAGATACAGATGTAGATCCAGAAGATTTTTATAATCCTAACTGGAGAGATTTATGGAGACACGCAGATTCAGAAACTGATTTTTTTGGAGAGTTTTCTTCTCCGGAATTTATAGAAGCCGGGCTTGTTAAAAAAAGAAGAGTTAGGACTAAGGTTACTGTAACAGAGAAAAGAAAAAAGAACTGGATGAGTAATTTTGGTTTTGGGAGTAAACGTGATGCGGTTTTAGCTGGAGAACATGATGTAGATTTGGGTCATGAAGTTTCTCTTGGTATTGATCGGACTGTTGGAGAAGGACTAGAGTCTGGACACAAAATTATATCTGGTGGAACCTTGCCTTATCAAAGAAGGGGAAGGAGACTGGATGATGATTAATTGGGATAGGAGATAAAAATGACAAAAAATATAACAACTATATCTCATATACTTCCTAATGGAACAAAAGTTTATGTTGGAAGTGAAAATGATGCATATGAGGGATTTTTTTCAGACAATGAAGCGTTAATTGATGAGGGGGAATCTCTTTTAGGCCGTTTAGGCAGTATGCCTTCAGATAGCAGAGGTTCAATACGTACTGCAAGGGATGGAGAATAAAAATGATAGACAGAAAAAATATTTTAACTGATGGAGTTGTTGATGAAGCAAAAGTTAATGGGATAGTTAGAAGGTTGGTTGCAGAAAGAGCACAGATAGATCCTGCACAAGTTACTACTGAAGCGCATTTAACTAGAGATTTGGGGTATGAGTCAACTGAAAAAGCCAGCCTTTACTTTGATTTAGAAGAAGAATTTGGTTTGGAATCTGATGATCATACAGGACTTCACAGTGTAGAAACTGTTAGCCAGGCTGTTAGTTATGTAGTCGGCAAACTTAATGGATAAACGTTTAGAAACATTTATAAACATCTTTCTTTATTTTTTAATTATCGAAAATCGAGGTTGATATTCAATGCCTAGCTCAGATACAATAATAAAAGAATTAGCTAAAAACAATATTTCTCTACAAAAAGTAACTATTAAACTTGTTGAAAGTACAAATGTTTTGAATAAAAGAATTGATAAGTTAGTTAGAATCTTTGAAGAAGCATCTAAACATGTTGGAGATGTTGATACAGATAAAGTTAGACAGTTAACTATGAAATTAGATAGTTTACTTGATCAAAATAGAGATTTAGCTAAAGGATTACTTTTATTAGAAAAGTATGTTAGAGAGAAAGAGTTCAAAACTTTATAATGGACGAAATCAAATTCTTAGTTGACGATACTCTTGAAGAAAGAGAGAAATTATTGAAAGATATAAATGAATTACTTGAATATAAACCTGTTGATCAGAATGCAAGATTTTTAAGAGATTTTACCTACTGTTTGATTAAAGCTTCTTCTGGTGTTAAGCCAGTTATAGATTATACTCAAGTACAACCTTTTGTTGGAAATACTAATGTTCACGTTATTCAAAAAACTAGACCTTTAATGCCTTTAAGATTTAATTTACCAAAAGTTAGATTGATTCCAAAAGGGGTCCAAAGAATACAAAAAGTTGAAACAATTTCTAGAAGAAAAAAAGCTCTGTTAAATGTTCCCAAACCAATTCAATCAGGGATGCTTGATGATAAATTAGAAGTTAAGAATGGAGATTATTATTACAATATTAAAGGGGAAGTAAAACCAAATGAGTTTAGAGAGATGAATTCCTTAGTGCAAGACGGAGACGTTAAAACAATTTATTTTGAAGGAATTGGAAAACCAATTTTAGTTGATTACAAAAATAAGGAAAAAGTTCATACTAAGATTTTTTTGAAAGATCTAATAAAAACAAATAAAATGATAATAAATATTGCTAAGAAAGCTAAAACTAAAATTAATAAGAAAGAACCTTTCTTTGATTTTAGTTATAAAGACATGAGAATACAAGGAAATCTTGGAACTAAATTTGCTAGTCCAAAACTGGTTATGAAAAAACTTTAACTTGGTCTGTTCTTTGATACGGATATATTTTTGGATCTTTTGTTTTTAATTTGTAACCTGCTTTTACCATACTAATACCTGTTGTTGCGATCATTGCTGCATTATCTACGAGGTATTGGTTTTCTGGGACAAAACATTTTGCTCCTTTTTCTTTACACATTATGTTTGATTTTTCTTGAAGAATTGTGTTACAGGCAACTCCACCACCTAAAAGTAATTCATTTTTATTGCAGTGTGCCATTGCTCTTTCTGAAACTTCTAAAAGCATTGCGAAAGTAGTTTCTTGTAAGGAATAACAGAGATCTTCTATTTTGTATTTTTTTGAATCATATTTTTGTTTTAGGTTTGTTAACATACCAGTAAAGGAAACATCCATTCCTTTTACAACATATGGTAATGGGATGAATTCTTTTCCTTTTTCTGCTAGCTTTGCTATTTTTGGTCCACCTGGAAAACCTAAGCCAATGTATCTTGCGAAAGAATCAATGAAGTTTCCAACCCCTTGATCTAATGTTTCTCCGAAGATTCTGTATTTTTTTGCTTCGAAGGCGATTATTTGGGTGTTTGCTCCTGAAGCGTATAGAAGAACTGGATCTTTTGCTTTTGTTAAGAATTTCCCAACTTCTAAATGTGCAACACAGTGATTTACTTCAACGAAAGGAAGTTTTAGTTCTTTTACAATATTTTGTGATACTCTTAAACAAGGGCCTAAACCTGGTGCTGCTGAATATGAAATAAAATCAATGTCTTTTAATGAAATTTTTGCGTTTTCTAATGCTTTGTTTATTAATTCTTTGTAAATCTTTTCATGATGTTTTGCAGCATCTATTGGTATAATTCCACCTGATTTGGTTGTGTAGCTGTCTTTTTCGTTTGATAAAATTTTCTTAGAATTGGCTACTGCTGCACCAAATGTATGTGCTGTTGATTCTAAACCTAGGCTTATCATATTAATTAGTTCAATAAAGAAGTTTTATATATTTTTTGATATTCTCTTAAATGATGTATTTTGGGATAAAAAGTAGGATTGCTATCTTTTTGTTAATTATTTTGTTCTTTTCTATTTTGGTTTATGCTGGCGGAATTCCGGAAATAATGAATGAAACCAATATTACAGATCCTGAAATTCATGATTTTAATTTTTCTAATTTTACTGTTTATGAAGTGAATATCACAAATATTTCTTTTGGAAATAGACCTCCTTTGGTTGATAGAGAAGTTTTAGATTTAAGTATTGAAGAAATTTATTTTGATAATGATTTAAAATTAAATGAAGAATTGTTTTTAGTTGTTAAGGTTAAATCAGATTCTAGAAGCGAAGTTACAGCAGAGGTTATAGTTGAGGTAACGGGAGAAAAAGAATTTCAAAATAAGAAAACTTTTACAGAGAAAAGAGAAGTAACATTTACCAAAGAAGCAGAAATAAGTTTTGGGCCAATTGTTTTTGAAGAAGCTGGAGATTATGAAATTATATCGGAAATAAAGTCTTCTGCTTTAGAAAAAGATAGGAATAATAATGAGTTAACTGGTTTGTTTTTCTTTCCGTTTTTAAGTTGCGAAGATGGAACTTATATTGGGGAATGTAATGAAGAACTACTTTATTGTGAAGGTGGTTATTTGATTGAAGATTGTAATCAGTGTGGTTGTCAGGAAGGTTTTGAATGTTTTGAAGGAGAATGTGTTGAAATTGTTGAAAGGGATGGTGGAATTGAAACTAGAAGTTATGTTTATGTTGGAAATAAGAGAGTTGCTGAAATTAAAGAAGATGGTATTAATTATTATCATACTGATAATCTTGGGAGTGTTAGAAAAGTAACTGATCAAAATGGGAGTGTTGTTTTATCTATTGATTATTATCCTTTTGGTTCTAAATTTAGTATAGAAAGTGGGGGAGTTGATATTAATTATGAGTACACTGGAAAAGAATTTGATGATTCTGGTTTAAATTATTATGGTGCAAGATATTATGATAGTAATCTTGGTAGATTTGTTACATCTGATCCTATTGGGCATGGAATTAATTGGTATGCTTATGTGGGGAATAATCCTATGAATCGAATTGATCCAACTGGCCTTTCTTATGTTGGTGCAAATCTTTATTCTGCTGGATTGAATTTAATAGACCCTGTTTTTTCTGGAGACAGCATTGTTGATAGTGTTGAAGCCGAAGAAACAGATGCACAAGATGCTGCTTTAGATGAAATAATGTCTTTAGCAATATTAGATGGAATAGAAAATAATTATGGGGATGAAGATTATGTAGATAATGTGCACTCTCAAGCTGCTAGAAATCTAGCTGAAGCTGCAAAAAAACATGGTTATCGCCCAGTTATTTTTGATACTTTTACTCCTTCTGAAGATGCAAATCAAGGAAAAAAAGAATGCATTCAGGAAGAATTAGGGATCGAAAGTGATGCTTCAAGAGAATTAAAAGCCCAAGGTTTTGATCCTCCTTATGGGAGAATACTTACTTTTAGTGGGGGGGGAATTATTGTTGATGATGATGACTCTAATACTGATATAACTAGTGCGGGTTATTCTGCAACTCCAAAAAGGAGAATACATCTTGTTTTTACTGATCTATTAGAAGATATTAGTTTTATTGTGTGGGGTGGACAAGCTTATGAGGTTACTTGGGCCGGAGGGCATACAATGCACGCAGATACTGTTTCACAAGCGGATTATCATTATTTTAAACATCCAAATCGGGGAAAAACTATTCTTGGGTCATCAGGTATCCAATATCAATATTTGGGTGTTAATCCGATTACAGACAACCATATACATAAATTATCACTTTTGTTTTGGAGGTCATTTTAAACTACTATAGGGAAGTAACAAAATAAAAAGGTTTATAAATGAAGGAGAGCCTTTAAATCAAAGAAAATGAACAGATTTTTAGAATGGGCAAGAGAAAGTAAGTCTGCTAAATTAGTTCCTGCTCTTGTTGCTGTTGCTGTTAGTGCTGGATGTGCTGTAGGTGCTAGAAATTTAGAGAGCAGAGTTAATGATCAAACTCTTAGTTTTAGTGCTGGAGATTCTCTTGGTGTTGAAAGGGGAGATTATGGAATTATTCCTAATGGGGATTCTCTTGGACCAGAACCTAGTGGAACAGAATTTGATAATTTAGTTTATGAAGGACATACTCATTATGAAAAAGGAAATTATCAAGAAGCAGCAGAAACATTAACTCAGGCAATTGAACTATATCAGGATGGTACAGATTATGATTTTGATCTTAGTGATGTTAAGGGATTATTAGCCGAGTCTCACTATAGATTGGATGATTTTGAGAAAGCTTTGGATGTTGCTCCTGAAGATTCTTATTTGTTTAGGGGAGATTGTTATTCTAAACTTGAGAAGGGACGTGCGGCTTTTGAGTTATACGAAAAGGGATTAGAAGCAAATCCTAATGATCCAGAAGCTCATTTTAGGGTTGCTTTAAGTTATGCTGGACGTTGGAAGGTTACAAAAGATGATTCTGATAAAGAAATTGCAATTGAAAGATATCTTTCTGCAAGTGCTTTGTATGGTGCATGTGAAGAATGCGGCGATGTAAGTTCCAGATTAAGTTATATTCATGGAAAACTTAGTGAACTTTATAAATCTAACTAGTCATTATTTCTATAATGTCCATGTTTTTTAATTTGTATTCCTTACCTATTGCTAATTTTGTTCTAACATTAATTGCTTTTGCAAATTTATTTCCAAAGTCAGTGTGAAGTCTAAAAGCAAATCCTAAGGCTGTTGTTCCATTTGGCATTAAAAAACAATCTGGAATAACATTTCCTTTTGAATCTTCTAATTTTTTAACTCCACCCGGAAATAAACAGATTTGATCTAATATTTCAAATACTATTTTGTTTAATATTGTTTGCACCCCTGTACTTTCAAATTTTTTAAGAACATTTTCTTGTATAAATTCTAGGCCGGCTTTTTGTTTTTCACTTATTTCTTTTTTTATTTTAAAGTTATTTTCTCCGGGAAGATATTCGATTAATTCATGAACATGTGCTTCTTTTAATGCTAGTTCTGATTCTGAAGAACAAGGAATTATTATCAAATTTGGAAATTCTTTTTTTAATCTTTTGAAATTTTCTTCTGCTCCGGGAACATCTATTTTGTTTGCAGCTATAATCATTGGTTTTGTTTGTTTTCTTAATTCAGATGCTAAACCTAGTAGATTTTTTTCTGACCAACTTGTTGGATCTTTACTTAGATTTGCTATTAATGGTTTGACTATCTCTTCAGTGACTTTTAAACCAGATAATTGTTTTGCTAAAGCTTTGCTAATATCTTTATGTTCTTGATGTACTCCTCTAGCAAATTTTTCCCAACCTTTTTTTAAAATTTCTAAATACCACATGTTTAGTTCTAATTCTAAAAATTTTATATCATTACTTGGGTTATAACTTAATGCTTGAACTGATTCTCCTTTTTCATTTGTTGAACCAGAAATATCAATTACGTGAATTAATGCATCTGCTTGATTTAAATCATTTAGAAATTGTGAGCCCATTCCTGCTCCTTCATGTGCTCCAGGAACTAAACCAGCTACATCGATTAAATCAATTGGAACAAAACGAAAATCTTTTTGGACATAACCCATTCTTGGATTTGAATGTTTATTAAAATCTATAGCAGGATCTTTTATTTTAACAAAACCCACTGCATGATTTGGTTTTATTGTTGTGAATGGATAATTTGCTATTTCTACATCTGCGAGAGTTGCAGCTTTGAAAAAGGTTGATTTTCCACAACTAGGTTTTCCTACTACGCCAATTAGCATGAATCTTAAAAATTGTGGGAGATTAAAAAGTTTTTGCTTTAGAGAAAAGTTTAAATATTGTGTTTTTTTCTTATTTTAATGTTGGGCCCATAGCTCAGCCTGGCCTAGAGCGCTGAGGTTATCTAAATGATGAGGTAACCGCGTAAGTCTTATATGACTCACAGGTTGAGGCTAAGATAGCCAGAGAATAGATTTATTCGATTTATTCGGCTAAAGGTCGCCGGTTCAAATCCGGTTGGGCCCATTTTTTTCTTTTTTGGGAGAAAAATGAAACAAAAAATCTATAGTGGATTTAAGGAACCAAAACTTCTTCAAACTGAGTATTCTGTTGAATTAGCAGAACTTATTGGAATCATTTTAGGTGATGGAAATTTGTGGGAAAAGGTAGGCCATTATTATTTGAGAATTTGTGGACATAGTGAAGATGATAAAGAATATTTGTTTAATTTTGTTAAACCTTTGATTAAAAAATTATTTGGAATAGACATGGATTTTTATTATCATAAAACAGGCAAGGAAGTTTTTTTGACTAAAGGGAGCAAAGACCTTATTTTTACTTTAAAATATTTTGGTTTAAAAACAGGAGATAAAATTAAAAACAAATTTTCAATTCCTGATTGGATATTTGAGTCTGAAGAATATTTAAAGGCCTGTATTAGAGGGTTAATTGATACTGACGGAACAGTTTTACCAATAACTGGAAGAAATTATTCTTACATTTGGTTTACTTCTGGTAACCCTGTTTTAAGGAAAGATTTTGAAAAAGCGATGGAGATTCTTGGCTATAAAATATCTAAATGGAATTTTAGTAGAACGGCAGAAACGTATATAGGGGCCAAAGGTTTAATCCGAAAATATTATAAAGAGATAGGTTTCAGCAACACTAAGCATCAAAGAAGATTCAAATGCCCCGTTGGTGTAGATGTGATAAACACAGCACAACCCGGCCAAATTAGCTAAGTAAGAACTTACTAAGGCTATGCATTAAGCCCTTTCGAAGGTTTAGTGAAGAAAGGCTTAGACTCGAGTTCGAATCTCGGACGGGGCATTTTTAATTTTTAAAATGAAAAAAGTTAGATTTTGTCCTAAGTGTGGAAGTAAAGATATAGAAGATATTTACTTTGCTTTATATTTTATTGCAGCAATTGGTAGAAAGAGATGTAGGAAATGTGGATATCAAGGAATGTTTTTTCCAGAATGTGATGAAGAAGATTATAAGGAAATAACAAAAAAGTTTAAATAGTTCTTTTTTAAGAAATACATTATGGATAAACAAATTGCAAAAAATCTAGTATTAAAAAATAGAAGAAAAATAATTTTTTGTACACTTTATATGTTTTTGTTAGCTTTGATTGGATTTGTTTTTTATTTCTTTGTTCCTAGTTATTATAAATATCTTGGTTTTGTTTTAGCTTTTGTTGGTTATATTATTTTATATAAAGTTTTTAGAGATTCTGAATTTTGGATTAGTTATGTTTATAGCTTAGTAATTTATCTTATTTTCTTTTTGTTATTTTTTTATGTAAATAACGTTTTATAATAGAGCTCTGGTGCAACCCTTAAAAAAGTAATTAAAAATTAATTGCTTTCTATCTAAATTGTAAGCAATTAATTTGCTTATCAATTCCACTTTTTGGGTTGCAAAAGTTTTGTTTCTCAAAACAGAGCCATATTTTCT
>JAHJUI010000027.1 GCA_018829185.1 Nanobdellota archaeon
GTTGGAATAGAAACCTTTTTAAATCAATATTTTTCTCAAGTTCACATGGCAATATTAAGAAAAGCTAATTGTTATAGAGACATTAAAAGAGCTTATACTAGGAAGTCTAAATTTAAGAAAAAAGGTTATGTTAAGGCTGTACCTAATTCAAGAGTTGTAAAGTTCCAAATGGGGGATTCAAAAAAAGATTTCCCTAAAAAGGTTAAATTAGTTTCTAAAACAAATTTCCAAATAAGACACAATTCAATTGAATCATGTAGGCAAATTATTAATAGAAATTTATCAACTAAATTAGGGCCAAAAGGTTATTTTTTCCAATTAAACTTATTTCCACACCATATTTTAAGAGAAAATAAAATGTTGTCTGGAGCTCATGCAGATAGATTGCAAACTGGGATGAAACATGCTTTTGGAAAGACAGTTGGTACTGCTGCACAGATTAAAAGAGGAAAAACAGTTTTTACAGTTCATGTTGAAGAAAAAGATGTATTAATTGCTAAGGCATCCCTTTTGAAAGCTACACCAAGGTTAGCTGGCAAAATGGAAATTGTTTTTGCTTGAATCCCGTATTTTTCTAAGGCAGCAGCTAACTTTTGATCTTGTTCTAAGAATAAATCTTCTTAATAACCATGCTTACCAATCAAAGGAACAAAAACAAAAGCACCAAGATCTTTAATTTCTAATTTTTTATTCTTCTTAATCTTCAACATTTTCTGACCAAATCTTGGACCAACTGGTACAACCATTATCCCCCTTTTCTTCAATTGTTTTAATAAATTTTCTGGGATTTCAGAACAAGCAGCTGTAACTATGATTTTATCAAATTTTTTCCCTTCAATTCCTAATTCTGTTGTGTAAATAACTTCTACATTTTTGATTTTTACTCTTTTTAAGTTTTTTTTAGCAAATCCAACTAATTCTTTGACAATTTCTGTTGTATAAACTTTGCCTTTAGACCCAATTATTTTTGCAATTAAAGTAGCATTATAACCTGTTCCCGTACCTATTTCTAAGATTGTCTCTCCTTTTTTGAGCTCTAATGCATTTAACATTATTGCAATTGTAGTTGGTTGAGATATTGTTTGGCCTTTAAAACTAGGTAAAGCAATGTCTTCATAAGCGATTTTTTTGTATTTTTGCAATAAAAATTCTTCTCTTGGAACTTCCAAAAAGGCTTTTATTACTTCATTAGAAATTCCAAGGTTTTCCCAGTATTTTTTTAAAAATTCTTTCATTATAAGAGCTAACTAACATTTATTGTTATTTCGTAGTTTTCTCCATTTGTTATTATTGTAATATCTCCATCTTCATCCGTTCTATAAATCTCTGTACTAATTTAATTTCAATTTACACTTTTATAAATCTTTCCAAAAGCTTTATATAATTCTTAATGTCTTTAAAACTTTAAGAGGTGAAAATGTCTAATATAGCTTGGTTCAAAGATCTTTCTAAAAAAGATATTCCTTCAGTAGGAGGAAAAGGTGCTAATTTGGGGGAGATGTTTAATAATCATTTTCCAGTTCCGCCTGGTTTTGTTGTTACAGCTCAAGCTTTTAAAGAATTCTTAGATCAAAATAGATTACAAGAACCAATTAATGGAATTTTAAATAATTTAGATATAAATGATAATGAACAATTGCAAGATGTTTCTGAAAAAATTCAAGAACTTATTCTTAATGCAGAAATGCCTATAGAAATTAAAAATGAGATAATAAATTCTTATGAACATTTAAATGTTAATGTTGATATTTTCAAAACTGCATCAAAAGAAACTATTAATATGATTAAAGCAGGAAGGTCATTACCTTATGTTGCAGTTAGATCAAGTGCTACTGCTGAAGATCTGCCAAGCATTTCAAAAGATGAACATATTTTAATAAAAATAAATGATAGAGCTTACTTCAGAAAAATGGAAGAAGTTTATGAACTTATAGGGTGTTGCAAGGATCAAAAGGTAGAGATACCTGCAATGGAGAACAATAAAATAAAATGGATGAAAGTAGAAAGTTTATACAAACATAAAGCAAATAATGATAAATTGTATAAAATAATAACAAAAACTGGTAGAGAGATAATTGTTTCACCTAATCATACTTTGATTGTTTTAGATGAAACTACTTTAAATCCAAAAAAGGTTAAATCTATACATGATTTAAAAGGAAATGAAAAATTACCTGTTATAAATCATTTACCTAACTTAAATTTAAAAAATGAAACTATAAATATTTTAGATTATATAAAAGGCCAAGATATTGTAAAACTAAACAATGAACTAAAAATAAAAAATAATTCTTCCAACTGGAAAATTCAAAATGGATTCCCTAAACAGATAAAAATAACAAGCGATTTAGCTTACTTTTTGGGATTATATTGCGCAGAAGGAACCATTTATAAAAACAACCAGATTATTATAACAAACAAAAATGAAAAAGTAATACAAAAAATAATAGACTATATTTCTAATTTTGGGCTTTATAATAACCAAAAAATTAATAAAAACAGTTTAAGGTTTTACAATAAAATTTTAGCTAGATTCTTAAAAGAAGTGGCTGGTTATCCTGATAAAAAAATAAGCGGAAAAGGAAATTTATGCAGAAATAAAAAAGTTCCAGAATTTATATTTGGGTGGAATTCTTTTTTAATAGGGGAATTTCTAAAAGGTTGCTTTGATGGTGATGGTCATGCCGGTAGAGTTTTGGAATATTGTTCCACTTCTAAGTTATTAATCAGCGGAATAATTAAACTTTTAGAATTATTAGGCATTGAGTGGTATTTAAGAAAAAAAGAAAATGCATATGTTATAACTATAAAATCCCATCATTATGAAAAATTTTCAAGCCTAGTTGGATTCTATATTGATGAGAAACAAAATAAGCTAAATGATTTAATAAAAAAGTTTAACAGCCAGCAAAATAGGCCTGAATTTTTAAATACAATTTCAATAACTCCTAAATTATCGTTTGTTATTAGAAAGAAAATAGAAGAAAATTTGCCTAAACAAAAAGTTATGATTTATTGCTGCCCTTATTGTAGTAGAAAATTAAATCTTTCAAGCAAATATAAAGAACTAGATAGATTTTATTGTAAACCCTGCAAAAAAATGTTTTATGGGGCAGATGCAATAAAAAAAGAAATTGATTTATATATTAATTATGACAAAAATGGACGATTTTTAAAGGATTCTGTTCCTTGGAATAAAAGCATAAATTCTCAAAAAAAGAGCATGAAAAAATTAAAAAATGATTTAGAAAAAAATAATATAAACTTTAATGTTTTTGATAATTCTGTAAAATGGGATGAAATAGAAAAAATAAAAGAAGTAGATTACAATGATTATGTATATGACTTTTCAGTACCAGAAGTTCAAAATTTTGCTGCGGGGGTTGGAGGGATAATAACTCATAATAGTGCTTCTTTTGCAGGACAACAAGCTACTTATTTAAATGTTAGGGGCAATGAAAGAGTTGCTAAAGCTGTTCAACAATGTTGGGCTTCTTTGTATAAAGCTAGAGCAATTTATTATAGGGAGAAAAACAATTTTGAACATGAAAAAGTTTTGATTGCAGTTATTGTTCAGAAAATGATTAATTCTGAAAAAGCAGGAGTTGCTTTTTCTATTAATCCAACTACAAATAATGAAAATGAAATCGTAATTGAGGCTGCATATGGTTTAGGGGATGCAGTAGTTTCAGGATCAATTAATCCTAATACTTATTTAATTGATAAAAATAGTTTAGAGATAAAAGACAAAAAAATAGCTGACCAAGAATGGATGTTGATTAGAGATGAAAATTTGGGAAGGACTATTAAAAAAAATGTTTGGGCTAGTTTAAAAGAAAAACCAGTAATGACTGATGATGAAATTAAAAAGTTGGCCGGAATTGTTAGAAGGATAGAAAAACATTATGGAAAACCTCAAGATATTGAATTTGCTATTGAAGAAGGAAGATTGTACATTGTTCAAGCAAGGCCTGTAACAACTCAGAAAAAGGTTACAGAGGAAGTTAAAGATGAAGTTCAAATTGGTAGTAATAAACCGATTTTAGAAGGTTTACCTGCTTCTCCTGGTGCTGCTTTTGGTAGAGTAAAAATTATTCATAATCCTAATGAATTAAATAAAATTGAGAAAGGAGATATTTTAGTTGCTGAAATGACTAACCCAGATTATGTTCCTGCAATGGAAAGGGCAGCTGCTATTGTTACAGATGAGGGTGGATTTACAGCCCACGCAGCTATTGTTTCTAGGGAGCTTGGAATTCCTGCAGTTGTTGGAACTGAAAAGGCTACTAGTTTGTTGAAAGACGGACAAATGATTACAGTTGATGGTACTGGTGGAAAAATTTATGAGGGTCAATTGGAAATAAAACATGAAGAAGAAACTATTGAAGTTGGAGATCAACCTGAAACAATTACTAAAATTAAAGTTATTGCAGATTTGCCAGATCATTTAGATCATGCTGCTAAATATAACCCAGATGGTGTTGGGTTAGTTAGAATTGAATTTATGATTGTAAAAGGTGGAGTTCATCCTGCTAAATATATTAAAGATGGTCGTGAAGAAGAATATATTGATTTACTAGTTGATGGGATTTCTAAAATTGGAGAAAGGTTTAGCGGGAAACCAGTTTGGGTTAGAACTTCTGATTTAAGGAGTGATGAATATAGACAATTAGATGGAGGAAATGATGAGCCTGATGAAGATAATCCCATGTTGGGCTTCCATGGAATAAGAAGATCTTTAGTTGATGATGGAATTTTAAGAGCAGAGTTTAAAGCTATTAAAAGAATACATGAAATGGGATTAAAGAATGTTGGAATTATGTTGCCTTTTGTTATTTCTGTTGATGAAGTTAAAAGATCTAAGGTAATTATGAGAGAAGTTGGTTTAGAGCCTTTGGCAGATGTTGATTTTGGAGTTATGATTGAAACTCCTGCTTCTGTACAAATTATTGATTTATTATGTGATGAAGGAATTTCTTTTATTTCTTTTGGTACTAATGATTTAACACAGACTACTCTTGGTGTTGATAGAAATAATAGTAAATTAAGTGATCTTTATGATGAAATGCATCCTGCTGTTTTAAGAGAGATTGAGCATGTTGTTAAAGTTTGTAAAGAAAAAGGTGTTGAAACTTCTATTTGTGGTCAAGCTGGTTCTAATCCGGAAATGGCCAAGTTCTTAGTTAAAGTTGGAATTGATTCTATATCTCCAAATGCTGATGCAGTTGCTAAAATTAGAAATCTTGTTGCACAAGAAGAAAAAAAATTATTGTTAGAAGCTGCTAGACAAAAGCTTTGATTATCTTCCAGTGTAATATCCTTTAGCCCTTAATATTGCTTTTTTGATTTCTTCTTTTTGTTCTCTATCTTTTATTTCATCTGAAAGTCTGTAAAAACCGTTTGCATCCCTTTCATAAACATTAGATATACCAAATAAAGATGTAGCAGTAATATCTACAATATTATCTTTTGTTACATCAGCCGCCATTAATTCTCTGGGAGTTGCTAAACATCCTCCGATTCTTAATAAAGCTAAAGCAGCAAGAGTGCCTAATGTCCATTGAGTTTTTGTTGGCATTTTTAATCACTATAGATAATTTAATAAAGGTAATATATAAATCTTTCGATTGTTACTACTGTACAGGTATTACAAACCGAAAGGTTTATAAAGGAGTGAATTAAGATTTAATGTAACAAAAAGGAGGGTAAAATCAAAATGGTATACACAATCTCAAATGAATTAAATAATGCTTTAGCTGGTGCAGGAAAAAACTTTGATGTACAAACTGAGTTTGATACTGGAAAATATGTGCGAGGAGATACATCTCTACAGGCTACAGAATTTGGATCAGATACTGGAGCAAGTGTACAAGAAAGTGGAACTCCTGAATATCTAGCAAATACTTCAACTTTAATGAATAGTCAAATTGCACCGGTTGTTCATTCAGAAGTTACTCAAGCAGATTGGAACGATTATATTACAAGTATTTTTGAGCCAATTGATGATGGCTATAAAATGGCTGCTGCTGACAGAATTGCTTTGTTAACAGATACTAGTCAATATGCTGCTGCTGGACCTTTAAACAGTGATATAACCCGTAGTTATATTGGTTTAGTACATGGTCAAACTGCTTTAGGCTATATGGCTGGAAGACCGCTTACTGATAATGACAAAGACACTATAGGAAAATTTTTCCAAGTACAATCACAATCAGGACAAGGTCCAACTGTAGATCCAAGAGTTTCAGATGTATTAAATCACTATGGTGGAATAGATAGACCAATTGTCAAGGAATTACTTGGTATGAAAGGTAGAGGAATGGAAGCTCAAAGAAGAATAATCTTAAACGATGTTGCACAAAGATCAGAAGTTCTTGAAAAGTTAGTAACTACTGATGTAACTGAATCAAGAGAAAGGTTGTTAAGATTAACAGCTATGGCTGAAGCAAATAGTGCTTATCAAGCTGCACCACGACCTTAAATTTTTTTCTTTTCTATTCTTATAATTTTTTCTTTTTCAATCAATTTAGTTGTTATTCTTCTCATAACTCGTTCAAACTCTTCAGCTTTTTTCATATGTTTATCAATTTCTTTGCCTTCAAGTTTTTTAACATTTCCATGAGTTACATCTTTCATTAATTCATACATATCAATATACCAAGAAACATATTTTTTTTCTAGTTTTTTATGTTTTACAAAAGTTTCGTAAAGCATTTCTCCAACATATTCTGGACTTGGAGGCACTACGTTGGCCGCCATTAAAGCAGCATGACTTGAGTCTACCATTGCCCAATAAAGTCCTTCTATTGAATTTATTATACTTAATTTTGCTTTTGAAATATGAACTGGTGCTCTTCTTAATGCATTAAATATTGCTTCAGGTGTTGGTCTTATTCTTCCTTTAGCTAGCATTACTTTTAATGGATCAAAAAAACCCCCAAAGTCAATTAAAGCTTGACCATAACGTATTATGTTTATTACTACTGGATCTCCTTCTTTTACTTCTTCCCAGAATGCACTTAAAGTTACAGTGTTAATATGTAATTCTCTTTTGTAATTTTGTTCTGCTATTAACTTTCCTAATTCTTCTCTGTACCAAGCAATTAGTTCTTGGTCCCATTGAATTGTACAATCATCAATTATTATTATAATATCAATATCATTTCTTTTTTTCTTTTTTTGAGGTACTGAACCAAATAAAATTACAGATTTAATTATTTCTTGGAATTTTTTATATGCTTTAATTGAGAAATCATAAGCTATATCGTAATCTTTAGAAATAGCTTTCTTTGTATCTTTAGAACTCTTTATCACCTTTTTTTTCTTTGCCATCTTTTTATTAATTATACCTGATCCATCATTTTATCTTCTACCTTTAACTCATTGATTGTGCCATTATTCCCAACTGTCTCCCATATTTATCACCTCTTTTAAATTTGATTTTATCCTTTTAAATATTTTTCTATACGTTTGGAGTTCCTGAAAATCTGCTTTTATCTCCACCTGCTTGTTGTCCACCTAATTCTCTTGGCAAACCTGGTACAAAACTTGCTCCATGCATGCTAAAGTGTTGTTGAGGTAAGGTCATTCCCATTCCAAGACCATAAGGAGCATAAGTATCTCTTATATCTGCCCAAGAAGGACCGCCTTCATAAGTATATAATGGTGAATTAAAATATTCCATCATCCCTAAAGAGGGATCCATTTTGTAATGATTTGCTAGACCGCCTGCTTCAATGATTCCTCTACCTTCAAAACCTGCTTTTTCAAGTTCTTCCATTACTCTTTTTACTGGAACATTTCCCATTCCAGGACCTAAGTGAGCATCTGAATGACCAAAATTATCTGTAATGTGTGCGTGTTTAACATAAGGTGCTATTTTCTTTGTTTCTTTTATTATTTCTTTATCTGTGAATCCTTGTTTTTTTAATAAATTAATATGGCCCATATCCCAAGTTGCACCAATTACTTTTTCAGCTGTTTTATTAGCTTCTTTTTTACTCATTCCTTTTTTGTCTATTAATTTTTTTGCAAATTCTTTTCTACTTCTGATTACCATATCTTTTAATGAATCTGCTCTGGATAATGCTGTTGTTGGAAAAAAGTTTTCAATCACAATTGTTGGTGTTGTATCTCCATATTTATCATATGCGTAAAATGCTGCATTCCCAACTGTTTTTGATCCTTTATCAGCTGCAAATTCATCGCTTGTTACAAATAGTTCTGGGCTAGGAAGTCCACTGATTGCACCAATTAATTGTCCTGCAGTTATTTTTTCTGGAACTTTTCTTTCCCTCATTTTTTCATTAACCCATTTTTCTTTTTCCCTCGTTAATCTCATTCTTTCTTCTGGATCTTCAATGCCCATCATCTTTCTATCGAATTTAAGCATAGCCTGCCCTCTTATCTCTTCTTGAGATTGGTAAGCGTCTCCTAATTTTGCTAATTGTTTTTCCATTTCTTTAAACTCTGGATCTTTTTTAACATCTCTTGGAGTAAATTCTTTGAATTGATTATGTAAGTTATGTAATTTACTTAGAATATGTGAATCTATTTCTATCATATGTTGGTCATGGAGTGATTGTTGGTATCCTAATTTTTCTAATTGTTTTTGTTCTTGGGGCGTTAAAACATTTTTTCCGTCTACATTTCTTCCATATTGTAAAACTGCTAATTGTTCGTTAGATTTTTCTTTCATTTGCTCTATTTCATTTTTTTGTTGCTGTAAATTCATTACTTCTAATTGAGCATCTCTCCATGTTGTTTGATTAATATTTTCCAATCTTTCTTCTGGAGTGTAAATTTTTTCTTTTCCAATATATTGCAATACTTCATGTTTTAATGGAACCATTTGACCAGTTTGTCTATTAACTCCAATCATTTGTGCTAAATGAGTTGTCCCTCCCTCTTCTGTTGGTAATGGTTCTGGGGAATAAGTTGGTCCTGGAACCCCACCTGTTGCATGTAAGTTTACGGGGATGTTTCCTTCTGGATCTAATCTATGTGCTCTGTCCAATACATGTTTGAATTCAATTTCTGCTTCTTTTCTTTGATCTTCACTCCAGCCTTGTTTACTGAAACCCGCTGGTTCAATCATTGGAGCATGCATAGAAATTCTTGCACCTGTAAGTTTAGAAAGTCTTTTCATCTCGTCTAGATGTTCATCTGGAATAGAATCTAAAAGATCCATTTGCATTGTTCCAACTTCTACATTTTGGACACCTGCATTGAGTGTTCTAGCTAATTCTCCTAATTGATTTGCTACAGTAGGATTGGTTGTAAATCCTTGACGACCTGCTGAGAGATAATAGCCACTATCCATTCCTGATTCATAGTCCTTGTGAAAATTTCTTGTCATGATTCCATCAGATGATATTCTATTTCATCCTCTTCTTTCTTATCTTTAGTTTCGTATTTTTTAAAGCTTCCTGTTGTGA